>NZ_JAEUFG010000012.1 GCF_018588585.1 Bacillus sp. SM2101 | reverse complement strand
TTATTGGACATAAAAAAGCCCCCTTAAGGTAATCAGATTTTATTTTTTAATCTGTCTACCTTAAGGGGAGCATATCATTTTTACTAAAAATGGGCAGTATGATGAGTTTTATGAGAGCTAAATAATTGTAAAAGTAGAAAAGATGCCACGAACACTAGATGTATACGTGCTTATATCCTGGAAAGAAAGTAACAACCTATGCGAAAATAGCCAAAAAAAAGAAGGTTAACCCAACTTATTCGCCTTGAAAGGTGGATCAACCTAATTATTACTTTTTCTCTTCACTTTTGACGATTTGATTCACTTCTTTTACTTCATCTGTTACGTCACTCGTTAGCTCACGAGCTGATTTTTTAAATTCTTTTAATGTTTCTCCAGTAGCTCTACCAATCTCAGGTAATTTTTTCGGTCCAAAAATTATTAAAGCTAAAACAAGAATTAATATTAATCCAGGTATTCCGATGTTTGTTAACATTCATACCATCTCCTTTTTATGATGCATGCACATATTGTTAGAGATAACTACTAAATGTAGTTTATCATGTTCACCTAAAAAAAACGAACTACTTATTAGGATCTTTGTCCTTTACCCAACGTTTTACCTTTTCATAATCCATCGGATAGTTCATATTAAAAAATACTCTTCCTAAGTCAATGTCTTCTAACTTCATTAACTCCTGCTCATTAATGTATCGTACTTGAAGACGAGATAATACATCTACAACTTTTAATTGATTTTCCTTTAAGCATGAATGAATAATTGGTAATGCACTTTTGCTATAAACTGCATACAATGGATGGATTTTGCCACCAATAATAGGGACGACTGCGTCACAACCATTCGCTTGCGACAGTAAATATGATGTAACTGATGTAGATATAAACGGCATATCACAAGCCACAACAACATTTTTATCATTTTGGGCCGCTTGTAAACCAGCTTGCAAGCCAGCAAGAGGTCCTTTTGCATCTACAAGATCAGGAACAATGGGGATCTCTAAAAACTTGTATTGTTGCTCTTGATTAGTTACAAGGATGATTTCTTCAAACATCAATTGTAACGCCTCTTTCATTCTCACAATATTGTATTTTCCTTCAACCCTTAATAATGCTTTATTTGTGCCCATTCTCTTAGATTGGCCACCTGCTAAGATAATAGCCCCAACATCCACTTTGATCACCTCTGGTTGGACGCTGTAATAATTTTTGGCTGCTTTCGCATAGACTGTTGTTATTCATACAAAAAGTGTATCAATAGATTTCTTGGCATCTTTTCCTCTAAAAAAGAATGACTGTTGAGTAAAACAACATCATTATCTTCTAGTTTAGGATAAATAGCAACAAGGCTTACGAAAAGAGCCTAGTTATTTATATTAATATTATATCAAATAGCCTTCTCAATATATGAAGTAGAAATTCTATTGTCACAAATATGTCAAAAACCGAATTTATATCTTAATGAATTAATTATATAAAAAATGGTAAAATCAAAGAGCCCAAGAGGCATTTTAGGTAAGGGGGTTCATAGTTATGACAAACATAGAATTAGTTGAAAAAAGAAATAAACTACTTATCTCAATACTATGGTTTACATTTACAAGTGTTTTTTTATGGAATTTTTTCCATGCTGGATTACGTTTAAGCCTTATTCAATCCATACCTGATCTAATTATTAACACAATCATCACTGTATTAATTCTGAAAAGGAAATTCATCTTTTATACGATGTATCTAGTCGTTCTTTCTTCCGTTATTACTACATATGTCGTTTTTAGTGTAGACCCATCAATTATTATGTTTTTCCTAGTTGTTCTTTACGTAACAGTGATCTCACTGTATGAAAATTACATACCTATCATTTTAACCGCTATTTCAAATATTGCTATATCCAATTATTTCTTTTTGAATCATGATTCTACTGCTTTTGCTGCAATGAATAAGACCGATATTATCGGTATCGATGCGATGATTGTACTTATTATATTGGTAAATATTATTCAAGGTGTATTTAGTAAACGTATGCGCTTAGAAAATCAAGAAACATATGAACAAGTTTTACAAGCGAAAGAACATACCGACTCTTTACTTGGGAATATTAAAACTACAGTTGAATTTTTACATAGATTTGAAACTGACTTAGAAGATCACTCCAAAAAAACAAAAGAAATTTCAGAAGAAATTACTGTTTCATTTTTAGAAGTAACTAAAGGGATAGAAAGCCAAGCCGCTAGTGTTGTTGATATTAATGAAGCTATTCAATCAGCAGATAGCTCTATAGAGAATGTTACATCCGTCTCCAATCATATGAATAACCTATCAGAAGAGACATTGAAAACGATACAAGATGGCAACAACAATGTTGAAGTTTTAATGGGAGAAATAGAGAAAGTTCACACAATAATAAATTCGACAGTAGCTGTTATGAATGACTTAAGCAATCAAAATCATAAGATAGAAGGGATAGTAAATAAAATAACTGGCATCTCAGAGCAAACAAACCTGCTAGCTCTCAATGCGGCAATAGAAGCAGCACGTGCAGGGGAACACGGAAAAGGCTTTGCGGTCGTTGCTGACGAAGTGAGAAAGCTTGCGGAGGACTCTCGACACTCGACTGCAGAAATCACTTCTATTTTAAATGGTATACAAGAAAAAACGTTACATGCTGCCGAACAAACAAACCTCGGAGAAAATGCAATTTTACAAAGTGAGCAAGTAATGAAGGTCGTCCAAGAGACTTTTAAAGCAATTAAAAGTACAAGTGAAGAAGTAGAAGAAGAATCCGGAAAAGTTAATGACATGCTTGCTGAAATCTTAGGGGATAGTCACCGTATTTCAAACGAAATCTTGTCAATCTCAAGCATTACACAGCAAAGCTCTGCTTCATCTCAAGAGATACTGGCACATATGGAAGAACAAAATAATCGTATTAAAAATATCGTTTCAAGCTTCAAGAAATTAGAAGATATGATCGAAACATTAGAAAATTTAGTAGCTGAAAAAGCTATGTAACAATATAGGATGTAGCTAAGAACGTAACTCCATCGTCTTAAGGGTGAGTTACGTTCTTATAGTATTTTTCTTCATGCTTTAGTAATGCCTCTTTAATATCAATTCCTCCAGCAAACCCTGTTAGCTTACCATTTTTCCCAATCACTCGATGACAAGGGATAATGATAGGTAATGAATTTTTACTATTAGCGCCACCTATCGCCCTAGCTTTTTTCGGGTCACCTAACACTTGAGCTTGTTCTTGGTAGCTTATCGTATGTCCAAAAGGAATCGTTGTTAGTGCTTGCCATGCCTGTTTTTGGAATGACGTTCCTTCCACTTTCAACGGAAGATCAAATTGTATTCTTTGTCCACGAAAATATTCTTCTAATTGCTTTACCGATTCATTTAAAATTTCGTTATTTTCATTGTTATTCATTGAATCATAATACTCTTTATTGAAGGTACTTGACGAAACAAAGATAATTTCATATAAAAATTCATCTGATGCTATTAATAAAATCGGTCCAACCGGACTGTTCATCTGTCTTTTGTTTAATTCTCTTTTTTTTGTAGCCATTACACCAACCATTTGACACCTCTTTATTTCAATTAGCTTTTTTCGTATAGTTTGTTGCTATTGTATTTATATTAAAAAGGCGGCTGAGTTGTATTCAGCTTTCATCATTTTACTTATTGTTTAGTACGCAAAACAACATGCATGTAAAAACAGCCTTTTAATATGTTTAGACATTTGAAAATCTATAGGAAGATAATGATATAATAAGAAAATATTCGAGAAATAAAACAGTAGCACTTAACTGTATTTCCTTGGATCTATTCATTATGCGTACTTAACTTAGTTAGTGTACAATGATGAAAGGATCATTTTCTTACATAAGTATATCATGTCCTCACATACCGAAAAAATATTATGATAAAGGAGAATCTAATGATGGCAAATTTTCAGCGTAATTTAGAAAAATATGCAGAATTAGCTGTGAAAATTGGTGTGAATATTCAAGAAAAACAATCCCTATATATATCAGCATCAATTTCAACAGTTGAGTTTGTTCGTCTTGTTACTAAAAAAGCCTATGAAGCTGGTGCAAAAAATGTTCACGTTGAATGGGGCGACGACACGATTACAAGAATGAAATACGACCTCGCTCCAGATGATGCATTTAAAGAATTTCCACTTTGGAAAGCTCAAGGACGAGAAGAGATGGCTGAAGATGGAGCAGCATTCTTATCGATTACTTCTACAAATCCAGATTTATTACAAGGTGTTAACCCTGATAGAGTCGCTGCTGCACAAAAAGCACAAGGTAAAGCATTAGAAAAGTTTAGAAACTATATTCAATCAGATAAAGTTAGTTGGACTGTTATCGCTGTTCCGTCGAAAGAATGGGCAGCAAAAGTATTTCCTGATGCAAAAGAGGATGAGCAGGTAGGCTTGCTTTGGAATGCCATTTTTAAATCAACACGTGTTGATTTAGAAGACCCAGTTCAACAATGGCAAGAGCATGACAAAACTTTACAAGCTCGTGTAAAGTTTCTAAATGAAAAGAAATATAAAGCATTACATTATACAGCATCTAATACAGACCTCACCATAGAGCTACCTACGAACCATATTTGGCTTGGGGGTGGAGGCAAAAATGAAGATGGTACGTATTTCATTGCGAATATCCCGACAGAAGAAGTATTTACTATGCCACTAAAAACTGGTGTAAATGGCTATGTATCGAGTTCCAAACCATTTAATTACCGTGGTAATTTAATTGAAAACTTTACATTAACCTTTGAGAATGGCAAGATTGTTGACTGCAAAGCTGAAAAAGGTGAAGAAACATTAAAACGTCTTATTGAAACAGACGAAGGGTCGCATTATTTAGGAGAAGTCGCATTAGTTCCACATGACTCTCCAATTTCAAATTCTAATATTATTTTTTATAATACATTATTTGATGAAAATGCCTCTAATCATTTAGCTATCGGTAGTGCATATCCAACATGTATCGAGGCTGGTACTACAATGGATAAAGAAGAGCTAGAGAAAAACGGCGTAAATACAAGTGTACTTCACGAAGACTTTATGGTAGGTACCGCTGATATGGATATTGACGGTTTATTACCTGACGGAACAAAAGAACCACTGTTTCGTAACGGGAATTGGGCAATATAATAATTCTCATTTATGATGTAAACTAAAATGAAAAACACTCACTGTAAGAAAATTTGTTTACCCAAATTTTGTGTGAGCAACCACGAATAACATCAGTTAGGAAAAATTTGGTATAAGAAATGATTAGTCATGTTTTTTGAGCGATCATTTCTTATACCATAACAAACAATGTGCTGTAATTTCCTCAAGATTATTCTCAAATTATAATTCCCACTTTCCAAGTAATTCTTCTTTAGCATTCGCTATAATATCTTCATATTCGAAACAGGTGTCCCCTGCTATTAGTACAAAGGTATAAATTCGACACTATACTAGAGTTTCATAGTATCTATTGTTCTGAAAACAATGAGAATAGCATAAATGCTATATTATTAGTAAATAACCTTTTATCATACGCACCTAAGGCTATACATAATTTTTTATCTGTAGCCCATCTATTTATTATACTTTTTGTTGGAAATCCAATAATTTATTACAAAAAGTATAAGTGCAACCCATATAAGTGTTATAAACAAATTACCGGCAGCACTAGAACTTATTGACCCTGTAGCTAGCACTTCCATACCATTTTTGCTCATTATAGCAGGATTAACAAAGTCCATAATAGGGTTCAAACCGAGTATCATTCTACACCCTAGTAGAAAGACAATGGAAAGAATCGCGATAAGTCCTTGACTGTTAAAGATAGTACTAATCATCGTTGTAAATGTGACAATAAATAGTACCCATACAAGATAAAATAACATAGCAATAATCATTCGTGAAAATGAAACATGTGTAAATAGATAAATAACATATAGATAAGAAACAAAGAATCCTATTATTACACCAAAAGACGCCATTAAGAAATTTGGTATAACCTTTCCACTTATATATGAAATAATATTAACAGGTCTTGTTAAAATAAATGCCAACATACCATTTACTTTATCTGTGTGTATGATACCCATTGTTGAAATGATAAGAATGATAAGTCCAAGTTGATCAAATTGTGAGCCAAAAGTGCTTGCAAGTACTTCTCCTCCGCTTTGGGTATATATACTTGGATCAATTGTAATACCTGTCCCCCCTCCTAATGATTCAATGATTGATGGTAAAAAAAGTGTGACCACTGGTTGAGTTATCCCTAGGATGATAAAAATAAGAGGAAGCCAAATTAATTTATAATCACGTAACATCTGTACAAATTCTTTTTTAGTTAGGACAATAAAGCTATTCATGCTCCCACCACCATTCTCAAGAAAATATCTTCTAATGTATCACTATTGATTTCAAACTTGACCAGGTTTACTTCATGTTCTAATGCATTTTTTAACAATAAATCTTTACTTGTTTCTATATTTTCGACTTTTATTTTCAATGTATGTCCAGTGACTTCCACATCCTTCACAAAGGGAAGTGCTTTTACAACATCAACCCATTTTTGATCATTGCTATCAATCACTACTCTCAAGATCTTTTGACTATACTGACTTAACAAATCGATGGCAGTAGTATCTTTAATTTTCTTCCCATTTTTAATGATCATAAATCTATCACATATTTCTTCAGCATCTGCAAGTATATGAGTTGATAATAATACTGTCGTCTCTTTTTTAATTTCTTCGATCAAATTTAACACTTCTCTTCTCCCAATGGGATCTAAAGCTGATACTGGTTCATCCATTACGATAAGTGCAGGTCGATGTAATAAAGCTTGAGCTATACCAAGCCGTTGTTTCATTCCACCAGAAAATGTACCTACTTTTGAATTTTCTTCTCCTTTCAACCCCACTTTTTCTAAAACATTAGGTATTGAGTGAGTTAATTCCTCTTTGTTTACATTAGATAACTGACCCATAAACATTAATGTTTCAATGGCTGTCATCCATGGGAAAAATTCTGGATGTTGCGGCAAATAACCGATTTCCCTCTTCATTTTTGCAACATGCTTCCCATCCAATAGCACTTCTCCTGAATTAGGAAAAATAATATTAGAGATCACTTTTAATAATGTAGATTTCCCCGCCCCATTTGGTCCTATTAAACCTACACATTCTCTTGTTTTTATGTCCATTGAGAAATGATTTACAGCCAATTTACCCTTAAATTTTTTTGTTACATTCTTAACCTCTAATTTCATCTTACCTCACCATCCTTTCTCCCATGAATAAAGTAAAATACCGGTCCAAATGTATTTACCAAAAGTATAATAAAGGACCACATAAGTACGTTTTGTCTCGTATTTCGATGCCTATACAAGTCAATGAACGCAATTAAAACCAATAATGTACTCAATGCTATCACTGACAAAATAACAGGTAACAAAGGCATAAAATCAACACCTTTTAATTCATCCAACCCATAATGTAACTTCATATTATCACTCCTCAATTTTATTATCATTATCGATAATGATAACATTGAACTGTACGTATTGCAAACGTTATTATTATTATTTATAATGAGAATGAAATTAGAAAAGTAAAACACACTACTAATAAAAGGTGAGATATATGAAAAATAAGGTAGAAATCTTAATGCACCCTGTGAGAATGAAAATTTCTCAGGTGCTTATGCGCAACAATAAAAATGGACTAACACCATTAGAGATGGTTAAGCTCATTAAAGATGTACCCCAAGCAACACTATACAGACATATACAAGTTATGCTTGATGCTGGTGTTATTAGCGTATTGAAAGAAAAAAAGGTGAAATCTGTTTCAGAAAAGTATTACACCTTAAATGAGGATGCAGCTAGACTAAATATTGCAGAATGGCAAACAATTTCTAGTGAAAAAAAAATTGATTATGTTTCCTATTATCAATTGACACTATTGAATCAATATCAAAGTTATTTGACTAAATTAGAAGAGCAAGGTAATTCAGAGGATGGCGCTACTTTTTCGGTAGTGGAGCTAAAATTAAATGATGAAAAGTTTTTAGAATTTCAAAGAGACCTCAATACATTAATAACTAAATACTACAATCATGCTAACGATCGTAATGAAGAAGATATTCCAGTTCGAACACTTGCCGTTACTATCATTCCTGAATCTTAAGTTACTTGACTAATAAATCACACTTTCATTTATTGAAGCCCTTTACTTTCTATGAGGTTCTTGATTGCATCAAAACAGCTGCTTCCGCTTTTTTAAATTTTTTAGCTAAGGATCGCTTACAAAGAAACACCAGAAGGTAAAATGCACCTTCTGGTGTTTTTGGGTTCCACCGTCGCCCACAGGACGTGGGCTGGTTTTAGATGGAATTGGGTCGGCTACACTTTTTTACCTGTCTAGCTACTGCGCCTATCCCCTCGAGTCGCTTCACCATTTCTCATGAAGTCAAAAAGCGACTTCAAGCGAAATGCTTCCAGCGCTTGTCGGGGATGAACAAGGCGCTTACGCTTTTCTTTCTGTCTAGCTACTGCGCCTATCCCCTCGAGTCGCTTCACCATTTCTCATGAAGTCAAAAAGCCACTTCAAGCGAAATGCTTCCAACGCTTGTCGGGGATGAACAAGGCGCTTACGCTTTTCTATTAAAATCTAACTTTTTCTTCTAGGAAGCTTTTTAATTCATTTATAGGTAAACGCTGTTGTTCCATTGTATCACGATCACGAACGGTTACCATGTTATCATCCTTCGAATCGAAGTCATATGTGATACAGTATGGTGTTCCAATTTCATCATGTCGACGATAACGTTTCCCAATGGAGCCGGCATCATCGTAATCAACCATAAAGTCTTTAGCAAGATCTTGGAATACTTGTTTTGCTTCATCGGATAGTTTTTTCGATAATGGCAAAATTGCAGCCTTAATAGGTGCTAAAGCTGGATGAAAATGCATCACTGTTCGGGAAGTCCCATCTTCCAATGCTTCTTCTTCATAAGCATCAATTAAAAATGCTAATGTTACGCGGTCCGCACCAAGCGAAGGCTCAATACAATATGGAATATAACGTTCATTTGTCGTCTGATCAATATAATTGAAGTCCTCACCTGAGTGCTCCATATGCTGCTTAAGATCGTAGTCCGTACGTGATGCAATTCCCCATAACTCACCCCAGCCAAATGGGAATTTATATTCAAAATCAGTTGTAGCATTACTGTAGTGAGATAATTCTTCATCAGAATGATCTCGCAAACGAATGTGATCCTTCGTCATACCTAAAGAAAGTAGCCACTGTTCAGCCTGTTCCTTCCAATAGTCAAACCAATCAATTTCTTCACCTGGCTTACAGAAAAACTCAATTTCCATTTGTTCAAATTCCCTTGTACGGAAAGTAAAGTTACCAGGCGTAATTTCATTACGAAAACTTTTTCCTATTTGAGCGATCCCAAAAGGTAACTTTTTTCTCATTGTTCGCTGAACGTTTTTAAAGTTAACAAAAATCCCTTGAGCTGTTTCTGGTCGTAGATAAATCTCATTGGTACTTGATTCAGTAACTCCTTGATGTGTTTTAAACATAAGGTTGAATTGACGAATACCCGTAAAATCATCACTTCCACAATCTGGACATGTAATTTGATGCTCTGTCATCAAATCTTCCATTTTTTCAAATGGAAGTCCATCAACTACCAATTCAATCCCTTTGTCTTCAAGTGCATTTTCAATTAGCTTATCGGCACGATGTCTTGCTTTACATTTTTTACAATCAATCATCGGATCATTGAAATTCCCTAAATGTCCAGATGCTTCCCACGTCTTTGTGTTCATTAAGATGGCAGCATCAAGTCCTACATTATAAGGTGATTGCTGAACAAATTTATTCCACCAAGCTTTTTTAATATTATTTTTCAACTCTGTACCTAGTGGTCCATAATCCCATGTATTAGCTAATCCCCCGTATATTTCCGAACCTGGGAAAACAAACCCTCTATGCTTTGCATGTGCTACAACTTGCTCCATTGTTACAGACATAGTTTGACACTCCTTCAAAAAATGTGTTTTATATGGAAATTATTAAGCTTTTACACCTCATAACGCCCATATTTTATATCATTACTATTCCTCCTGTAGATAGAGAAAAAACAAAAAACCCCCATCCCTCGGCGAATAGCGCCTAGGGACGAGAGTTTGTATCCCGCGGTTCCACCCTAGTTGATACTAATAATTAAGTACCCTCTTTGGAAAATTAACTCCAGATTGCCGTTTCACTGATTTTTTATCAGGCTTCCACCATCCCTGATTCGCTTAAACAACATTTTCAGTTACTATTGATCCTTCATCGTTTAATAAATATATAAGTTTGAAAATTATTTTATCAAAAATCTACATTAATGCAAGTGGTTAAATATCATTACATTTTAATTTTAACATTTTATATAATTGCATGTATGATAATCACTACTTTTTTACATTCACTTGATGTACTTGATTAAGTAGCTGTTGAACTAGTTTCCTCATACTAACCAATTCATTTGATGACATCTCACCAATGTCAATTAATGACATTGGTATGCAAATAGCTTTTTCTTGTAACAGTTTCCCGCCCTCGGTTAATTTAATTAACACTCTTCTTTCATCTACACTAGACCTTTCTCTAACGATCAACCCTCCATCTTGCATTCTTTTTAATAAGGGCGTTAAAGTCCCAGAATCTAAAAACAATTGTTCACCTAACTCTTTCACTGTGCTCTCTCCACTTTCCCACAGTACAAGTAAAACAAGATATTGAGGATATGTTATGCCAAGCTCATCTAATAATGGTCGGTACATTTTAGTAATTTCTCTAGATAAGGCATAAACAGAGAAACAGAGCTGGTTATCTAATTTAAGTAATTCATCATTGTTCATTTTTTCCCACCTACATTTCAAAAAAGTTGTGCACAATTAATTTCTTACAAATAAAATTATCTTTTTACACATTAATTGTCAACTACTCAGAATACGTTAGTTATTTTTAACGTAAAAACATATTGAATATTTACATGTTGATCAGCACATAATGATTCTGATGACACAATACTCTTCCAAAACATAAATAAAAACTGTTGACAAATAAAATTTTACTAGTTATATTAGTATTACAAAATTAAATTGTGCACAACTAAATTGTGTAACACTTACTATAAAGGAGAATGAAAAATGGAAGCAATTTATACAGCAAAAGCTACAGTTCAAGGTGGAAGAGAAGGAAAGGTTTCTTCAAGTGATGGTGCTATTCAATTAGATTTAAGCATGCCGAAAGAACTTCAAGGTCCTGGTGGAAGTGGAACTAACCCAGAGCAATTATTTGCAGCAGGATACGCAGCTTGTTATGAAAGTGCATTAAAATTAGTTGCTCGTAATAAAAAGATGGCGATTGGAGATACTCAAGTAACTGCACAAGTATCAATTGGAAACGATCCAGCTGGCGGATTTAAATTAGCAGTTCAACTTGATGTGAAAATCCCTGGTGTGGAAGTTGATGTGGCGAAGGAATTAATTCAAGAAGCTCATCACGTTTGCCCATATTCAAAAGCTACTCGTGGTAATATCGATGTAGTATTACGTGTTGTAAAATAACTTACTTGAAAATAACAAAAAGGTGGAACAAGATTGTATCCACCTTTTTTATTATGACCTCATCGTTATGGGGCTCGGATAAAACTTCATCACCCTACCCATTAGCAACAAAGCTTCCGAAAAGAGACTACATCATTATTAACATGATAACGACAGCTATGATTGAACCTGATAACACTAACAAAATGTGTAAACGTAATAACGACAATAATACAGCAACAATGCCTCCGGTTAAGCCAATAAAAATATTATCTTCTTGAATTGTTAAAATCCCTGGGAAAATCAGTGCCCCCAATGCTGCATATGGGATATATGATAACCAACGATTAACCCAATTGGGAAATGTAACGAAATTAATGACAAATGCTGGGATAACACGTGGTATAAATGTTACAATTGCCATACCAATAATAATTAATAATATTTCCATATCATCTACAAACCTCATTTCTATCATTGATAACATTTATTAACCTACCCTTTTGTGATTGGGTATACTTTGATCAATGCAAGTTTACTAGCTATTTTGTTGTATAGATTCTCGTTCTTTGAAAAACACACCTATGAGGCTACTTATAAGTGTAGCTATGACAATAGCCCAACCTGAGCTTACAATCATTGACGCAAATGTACAAATGACCATACTTATTACAACGATGCTCAATACTAACCTTGATTTCCGCGCTACTGGTACTACTAGGGCAATGAACATTGCATATAGACCAACGGACATACCTTGACTAATAACCGGCGGAAAAATACTCGAAAAAAGTCCACCAACAAGAGTCCCTGCTATCCATGATACATACGCTGTTGCAAATATGCCTAGAATAAAAAATTGATTTGTGGCATCTTTTTCCTTACCTTGTAATGAAAATACTGAAAATGTTTCATCTGTTATACCGAAAGATAACAAAGCTTTCCACTTCATAGGAATATGGTTTAGTTTATTTATGAATGACATACTCATAATGAAATGACGAAAATTAAGGACAAATGTAGCTACAATAATTTCGATTACAGTTGCATTGACCATCACCATACTTGCTGCCATAAATTGACTCGCACCTGCAAAGACAGCGATTGACATAAAGGTTGAATGCCATAGCGACAAACCTGATTGGACAGCAATCATTCCGAATGTAACTGCAATCGGAAAATAACCAATCGCAATTGGTAGAGCAACCCTTGACCCTTTTAAGAACAAGTGACTATTTTGTAGTTTTTTTCTCTGGGATATGTTTTTTTGTTCAACATTTATGCTAGGCATCACATTTCTCCCTTCACAAGTTTACATAACAACTTAATATTAGATGTTATCTTTCTAACTACTAATAATTCGTGTGTAAAAAAGGCGGCTCAATTCATTTGAACCGCTTTCCTGTTACAACATGAAGAAGGTCATTGTCCTTTCTCCATAGTGAATCTAATTTATCCTCACCAAATTTACGAGTGATTTCTTCAATCATAATATCATGCCTAATATATTCAGTTGCGACTAATATAAGTGCAGGATCTTTCGATTTGACTGCCCAAGCAGGTGTTTCTTCAGAAAAATTTGCTATGATTACCTCTTCTCCATCTCTAGCAGCAATTGTTAAATGACCACCTGTTCTTTCTTTCACTACATCTGGTGGCATGTAGTTATGGTGATAAGTCGATCCTAATTGTAAATGTCGATTACCGAACAAAATAGTAAAGATTTTAACTCCTTCTTCATGACGCTGATCGACAGCTTCTTGTATCATAGGAGTTTGTGGCTCCCATACTGATAACCATAGTTCTTTTTCAGCCTTGCCAATTAAATCAACTATTTCCGCTATAACTAGTTCGTCACTACGGATATGCCAAATAACATCTGCTTCGCGTTCTCCTTCTAATGTCATTAAATTTTTTTCTAGGTAATCAAATGACTGTTCAAATTGGCTCCTAAACCTTGTGATTAATTCCTTAGCAGGTACAGGACTATATTTCACAGGATCAGAAGGCACTTTATATATCGCACCCTTATCCAACAATTTAGCTATCACTTCATATATCATCGATCGTGGAACTCCTGAAAGCTTACTAATTTCATATCCTGTACTAGGAGATTTCTTTAGCAAGCTTATATAAGCTTTACATTCATATTTAGAAAAACCCAACTTTTGAAGTTCATTATAAATTTCTTCCACTTCTTACTCCCTTTAGTAGTTATTATACTACCTACTATAAACATATTGAAATAATTGTCAACTTTTATATAGCTTCTTTACCATGTTTTTCTCACTAAAAATTAAATATATGTTTACAATTACCGTTTGTAGCGTACTATCTCCACAAAGAGATGGCTATCGATAATTCGATTACAGAAGCTACATCATTAACAACAGGAAGCATGCAGGATGAAACTTTTATTAACGCAACACGTAAAAGAGATAAGGGGAAGAAAATATGATCGTATAATACTCTTTATAAAGAAGGACAAAATTAATCATTTTTTACCATTTGTACCTAATTACAACATTAAGTTTCTATGATACGATATGAATGTGATTTTTTGAAAGCAGGTGTACTATGAGCAAAACTATAAAATTAATTAAAGGTTTATCAGCGGCTGTGATTGCAACTGGGTTATCTGGTTGTTCAAGTGCGGCAAATGAGTATACTTATGAAACAACTGATAGCGGAGATGGGGATACAAGAACCATTCCAATCGAGCCATCGGTAGTTGGCTGTGATGAGTGGGACTGGGATGTTGATGATGAAATGTATGAATGTGATGACGATGATTCAGATTATCGCGGTCATTACTTTTATCAAAATAAGCTATTCAAAACAAAAGCTGACATAAAAAGTGGGAAGTATAGTAAAAGTTTTGTTTCATCTTCAACGAATGCTGTAAATAATAATACTAACAATTCCACCTCCCAATCAAACCAGTCACAAACTAAATCTTCAAATAATTCCGTGTCAACTAATTCTGAACAATCAACAACTTCCACTCAAAAGTCACAATCAAGTTCAAGTAGTTCATCTGGATTTGGTAAGAGTAGCAGTGGATCATACGGAGGGTAATAACTACTACGATGAAGGAATGGGAAATTCACAGAAGAGTGTTTTACGATCGTATACCCAAATTTTGGCCTGACATGTATGGTCAAGAATACGCATTATTTGATATTCATCCTCTCACTAAGGATGAAGTAGAAAACATCCGCCTTGCTTCAAGTCACATTGGGAGCATCTTTTTTAAGGTTGCTCGACTATTAAGGCACGTTAATAACGAAACACTGCAGCAGCTTGGGTTCCCCAATGAGTCAATTCCTTATCTTCGTCTACAAACCATCGACGTAGAAACGATCATTGCACGACTTGATCTAGTAAAAGTAGGTAGCACTTATAAGGTTTTAGAATTTAACGCTGATACACCTACCTTTATTAAAGAGCTATTCTCAATCAACGGTAAGGTATGTGATGCATTCGGGTATCAAAACCCTAATCATCATGAAGAAGAACTTTTAGCTAATTCTGTACGACAAGCGATTTTCTCTAGTATTAAATATGTACAGGAGATAAGCAATCCGTATGTCGTATTTACATCCCACGAAGAAAGTGATGAAGATTTAAACACCTCACTTTACCTTCAAGACTTGGCAAATATTCCTTCAAGATTCGTGCCGCTTCATAAGCTACAAATTAAACAATCAGAAGGATTATACGATGAAAATGGGCGTAAAATCGATGTGTTATATCGTCAAACATATCCTTTAGAGCATTTGGTATGTGATAAAGATGAGTTTAACAATAATATAGGGGTCATGTTACTTGACCTTGTTCGTGATCAAAAGCTTGCAATTATCAATCCACCCTCAGCTTTTTTATTACAATCTAAAGCGATTCTTGCAGCCATTTGGGGGCTACATGAGGATAAGAGTGACTTTTTTTCAAAAATCGAGCATGATCGAATATCAACATATTTTCTCCCTACTTATTTAGAGGCAGACCCTTTAATAGCAAATGAACTAAACTATGTCAAAAAACCTTCTTTCGGACGAGAAGGAGATACTGTTGAAATATTCTCATCAAAAGGAGAAAAAATACTAGAGGATAAGAATAAGTCCTATACGAGCTCTTTGCCTGTGTACCAGCAATTAGTCGAGTTACCAAAGACTAGCTTTCAAACAGTGAACGGAATGAAAGAAGGCCATATTATTATAGGTTCTTTTTTACTCCAAGGAAGAGCAAGTGCCATTGGCTTTCGTGTCGGAAACAAAATAACTGATAATCTATCTTACTTTTTGCCAATCGGTATCAAAAGATGAAAATGTTGAGAGGAGAACTATAATGAATTTATACTTAAACTTTCTAGCTTATGCTGGTACTGCACTATTGATGTTAATTATTGGGCTTATTGTTTTTGAACTAACGACAAAGAATGAAAAATTCAAAATGATAGGACAGGGGAACAGAGCAGCAGCTATGGTCATTGGTGGTAAGCTCCTTGGTATCGCCTTTGTTATTGGATCGGCAATGGAATACTCGATCTCTATCATTGACATGATTATTTGGGGTTCAATCGGGATACTCGCACAAATCATTGCTTCCATTTTAGCTGAAGTTGTGACGATTCGATTTAGTATTAAAGAAGCAATTGATAAAGATAACCGTGCGGTTGGTACATTCTTATTATTAATGTCATTAGCAATAGGCTGGGTCATCTCCAAAGCCCTAACTTATTAAGAAAAGCGTAAGCGCCTTGTTCATCCCCGACAAGCGCTGGAAGCATTTCGCTTGAAGTCACTTTTTGACTTCATGAGAAATGGTGAAGCGACTCGAGGGGATAGGTGCTGGAGCTAGACAGTTAGAAAAGCGCAGCCGACTGCTTAATCCCGACAAGCACTGGAAGCATTTCATTAGAAGGCGCTCTTTGACTTCAAATGAAATGGTGAAGTGACCTCGAGGGATTAGGAGGTGGAGCTAGACATACAGAAAAGCGGTAGCGCCTTGATCATCCCTGACAAGCGCTGGAAGCATTTCACTTGAAGTCGCTTTTTGACTTCATGAGAAATGGTGAAGCGACTCGAGGGGATAGGCGCTGGAGCTAGACATACAGAAAAGCGCAGCCGACTGCTTAATCCCGACAAGCACTGGAAGCATTTCATTAGAAGGCGCTCTTTGACTTCAAATGAAATGGTGAAGTGACCTCGAGGGATTAGGAGGTAGAGCTAGACATACAGAAAGCAGAAATGGCCACAACATTTTAACAATGCTGTAGCCATTTTTCTTTATAGCAAACTAGAATCTAATAATTTCATAAAATATTAAACAACTTCCATTATGCGTTTATAGTAGCATATTGCTTAAGGTACGATAAAGTCACTGCTCCTAGTGTTTTGGCAGCAATTAACATAGCCTCTTCATCAATATTAAACTTAGGGTGATGATGTGGATAAGCTTTTTCCCATGTAGGGCTCTTTGCTCCTGTGAAAAAGAATGCGCCTTGTACATGTTGAAGATAATACGCGAAATCCTCTCCTCCCATAGAAGGCTCACACGTAATAACTTCATCTACACCAGGTACATTTTTCGCTATATCCATTAAATACTGAGCTTCAGCTTGATGATTAATTACAGGAGGGTAACCTCTTGTAAAGTTAAATGTATAATCCGCATCAGAAGAAAGGCATGTTCCTTTGACAACTCTCTCTAACTCTTGTTCAATTAGATCTCTCACTGTCTCATCAAATGATCGAGCTGTACCAATTAGAACAGCAGAATCTGATATGACGTTAAATGGATTACTCGCCTCAAAAGACCCTACAGAAATTACTGCCGATTGTAAAGGGTCTACTCTTCTAGAAACAATTTGCTGCAGATTTGTAACAAGTTGTGCTCCTATAACTACTGAGTCTTTTGTAAGGTGAGGCTCTGCCCCATGACCTCCTTTACCTTGTACAGTAATTTCAAATCTATCAGCGGCAGCCATGAGTGCACCTTTCCTACATGAAATCTGTCCAACAGGTGAAGTTGCCCATAAGTGTGTTCCAAAAATTACGTCAACACCATCAAGGCAGCCATCATTAATCATGTCAATCGCCCCTCCTGGAGCTACCTCTTCTGCGTGCTGATGAATAAAGACGATATTTCCTTGTAACTCTTCCTTCATCATATTTAACACCTTAGCTAATACTAACAATGTCGCAGTATGACCATCATGTCCGCAAGCATGCATAACTCCGTCAACCTTTGACTTATATTCCACATCATTTTCTTCATGGATTGCTAATGCGTCAAAATCAGCTCGAAGTGCCACTGTCTTTCCAGGTTGACCACCTCGTAACGTTGCAACAACTCCACGTCCTCCTACTTCTGATCTAACCTCATGGCCTAAGTGCTTATGGTAATCGGCAATGTATGCAGGCGTTGTTACTTCTTTAAAAGAAAGCTCAGGGTGCTGATGTAAATGTCTCCTGATTTCCACCATCTCATCATAATGGTTTTTAAGAAGTTCATATAATCTTTCCACTACTTCCACCTTCTTCATTTAGTATTCATTACTTTAAGTATATATAATTCTATGGTCAAAGTGGAAGTCCCGACCACACATATTAACCTATATTTAATTCAAAATAGCACTTTCGAACTCGTATATCCTTGTTGGTTGCCTCTTTTGTCTTTCTGCTTGTTTATATGAGGTCACCTTCTATGTCACATTGAATCAATAATTCCAGCGCACAATCAACATTATTTATGCTATATAATTGACCTACATTACTTAATCCCTGTTATTGATTTCTTCAATATTGTTTGTGTTCTTTATGCTTGAGGTTTTACTTTTTCTCTCTGAAGTAAATCTTCCATTATACGAATAACGGAGGACTTTATCTCGTCATTTTTCATAGAAAACTCTAATGTCGTTTGAATAAAACCTAATTTTTCGCCCACATCATATCTCACACCATCAAAATCATAAGCAAAAACACGTTGTATTTCATTTAACTTTTGAATGGCATCAGTCAACTGTATTTCGCCCCCAGCCCCTACTTCCTGCTTATCCAAAAATCGAAATATTTGTGGTGTTAAAATATAGCGACCCATTATTGCTAAATTTGACGGAGCTGTACCTTGCTTTGGTTTTTCTATAAATTCACTAACTTGATAACGTCGTCCATTTTTTTCTATAGGGTTTATAATTCCATATTTTTCAGTCTCATGCTCTTGTACTTGTTGTACACCTATAATTGGTGCTTCTGTTTCCTCATATTCATTAATTAACTGCCTTAAGCAAGGTGGGTCTGATACGACTATGTCATCCCCTAACAAAACAGCAAATGGTTCATCATTAATAAACTTTCTTGCACTCCAAATAGCATGTCCTAAACCCTTTGGTTCTTTTTGCCTAATGTAATGAATATTAGCTATATTAGATGCTGCTTGAACTTTATGAAGCAGGTCATATTTTTCCTTTTCTATTAAGCTCTGTTCTAACTCAAAAGCTGTGTCAAAATGGTCTTCAATTGCGCGTTTACCCTTTCCAGTGACAATCATAATATCCTCAATACCTGAAGCAACTGCCTCTTCCACAATGTATTGGATAGTAGGCTTATCTACAATTGGAAGCATTTCTTTAGGCATTGCTTTTGTTGCTGGTAAAAACCTAGTGCCTAAGCCTGCGGCAGGGATAATTGCTTTTTTTACAGTTTTCATCTACTGACCTTCCTTCTTTATAAGTAGTTAGTATTTTATGATAATTACTTGTTGGCTGTTTTCGAATTATTTGTTGCTTTTCGCTCTAAGATATAAATACGTAGATATCTATTGTTCCAGGGCATCTTTTCTTCTCTAGGAACTATAAAATGACGTTTACGAAAAGAGCCCTTTCTTGACCAACCTTACTTTAAACATAAATCATTTTATTTATTGTTCCATCTCTTTGATGAGTTTAACTGTTCTTTGTCCTACTGCTGGGGAAAGTTTATACCCTCCCCCACTCCATCCAGCTGATATTATTAAGCCTTTTAACCCAGATGCTTCCTCTAAAATTCCTACTTCATTATTTGTATAACCATCAAAACTTAACCTTCCACCAGAAAAGGTGCTGTTGTCAAACCATTGAAAACGCTTCTTAGCGATCTGGTTTACCTTTAATGTTTCATCATAATCCATTGCACGTACATCATCGGGATTTATATCCCACTGATTTGTTGGATAGCCAACTAGTACAAGATCATGAGTATCTGGTCTACTAAATAACTCTGTCGTATTATCAATGAAAGCTGGTAGTATCAATGCTTCTTCAGGTCTCTTAACAAATTGAATTTGAATACTTTTACTCCGAATTCGATAGTTTAATTGAAGCTGCTGTATAAAAGTTGAACTCCAAGCACCTGTAGCTAGAATAACTGCCTTTGCTTGGATAAAACCTGCTGTCGTGTTGACTCCTACTACTTTCTCATTATCAAGTACAATATCTGTGACTTCTGTGCCTTCCATTGCTATTGCTCCTAAAGATCTAGCCGCATCAATCCAAGCTTTTGTTGTTAGAACTGGATCTGCAAATCCACCTTCTGGTTCATAGGCAACTGCTCCGACTCCATCAAACGAAAGAGAAGGGAACAGCTTTTTCGCTTCATTTATTGTCAAAGCTTCAATTGAATATTCATATTGTTGTTGTAGCTTTTTTACTTCATCTAACATGTAGGTAACTTGATTGTCAGGTATTAAATGTAGCAATCCTGTTTTTACGTAACCACAGGACCTACCTATTTCTTGTTCGAAATTTTTGAAAGATGAAAAGCTTTCCATCGACATCTCCGTTAAAAGTGGATTAGAGTGGTAGACTCTTATGAACCCACCAGATTTTGCAGTTGAACCGCAAGCAAAATGACTTTTCTCTATTAATGCAGCATTATTATATCCATTTTTCGATAAATAATATAATATGGATGCACCAATGACTCCTCCACCAATTATAACTACATCTCTTTCCATCAAGTTACTTCACCTCTAATTCTCTTAGACATTCCTTAATAGGAAGAAAGAATGTATCCTGGGAACTAGAAATTCGTAAATTACCTTCTATTATGATTGGATTATATTCCCATTTAATTGGTTCGTTTATTCCTAGGCATTTCCAAAGTAACTGTGAAAACTGTGGCATAATTGGCGCAACTAATATTGCTAATTGTTTTGCCGATGTCAGTTCTAGCGATATACTTGTTTGATAGTCATCAATTAGTGAGGTAATATCACCTAAATATTGCTCGGATTCACCAAAAGCTGAGGATTTACGAACAAACTCATTTAATAATCTAGTTACTTGCTGTGGTGAAAAGCTATCTGCTTCATATGCCTTAGTTACTTCAGTGACAGTGGTTTTTATCATTTCATAAAAAGATAGATGCCTATCTGACCAATTACCTACGTGAGGAGTTACTCCACCGTATCGATGATTTACTTTATCTAATAAGTGTTGCAGCCAATTTTGCCACTCATTCATTAACACCTGTTCATTCGTGTGCTCAAATTCTAATAAAGAGAAATTTGTTTGTCTATTTTCTGGACGAATGTAGGAAAGAAAAAAACGGACTTGGTCAGTTGGAATTTTTCTAAAAATATCCTGACCCCAGATAGCGTGACCCCTACTCGTAGAAAACTTTAAATTATCTAATTGTAAAAATTCATTCGTTACAAAAACATCAGGTAAATGCATGTCAGAATCAAATGCCATATGTAACGCTGGAATAAGGACTGCATAATAGAAACCATTATCAAAACCAAAAAATTGTATATTTTTTGATTGATCATTTTTCCATATCTTTTTCCAACTGTCATTTGTATCATATTGCTTTAAACACTGATCGGTTGCAGCCAAATAACCTGGTGCCATTTCAAACCAAACGTACAAAATTTGATCATTATACGTATCTAACGGTACTGGTATTCCCCAATCTGAAATATGGGTGATACGAATGTCGGGTAACCCCTCTGATAATAGCTTTTCACAAAGCGAACGTAGATGTGAACCCATCGTAACTTTTTTATAGTATTCACGTAGCTGATTATTATAATTTTGAAGAGGAAAGTATAAATGCTTTGTCATTTTTATTGAAGGAATATGATCACACTGCTTACACTTTACATCGAGCATATCTGTGCAATCATTCGGTTGACCACACTTCTCACACCCATTTCCATCACTGCTTTCTAAACAGTGAGGACAATTTCCCTTGACATGAGCACCATATAAATAACAATCACAATATTCACAAAATAAGGATGGTACTTCCTTTTCAATTAACTTACCTTGGTTATATAGTTTCATAAAAAATTGTTGGATAAAATCTAAGTATTCAACAGAGTGGTTTGGTCTATATAAATGATCCATTTTTATCGAAGCTAAAGAAAAAGTATCTTCAATCACTTTACCAAAAGAATCAGCTACTTCTTTTGGGGATCTTTTGAGCTGATCTGCTTTAAGGGGAACATAACTTTGAAAGTCATCTGTCCCGCTTATATAATGGCTCTTAAGATCTTGTAGCTTCAAAAATCGATTATAAATATCTGCGCCTAAATACGGCCCAGATAGATGACCAAGGTGTAAATCGCCATTAGGTGTTGGTGGCGGGGCAGTAATTAACGTCTTATGCGCATAATTATGAGGACCTGTATCGAGCGCTTCCTCTAGTAATTTACTATCTTCCCACCATACGGCTAAAAATGTTAAATCTTTATGGTTCGTATTATTTCTTAAAGAGTGCGTACTAAAAGCATTTAAATAAATGACGTCCCCACTCTCAACTTCTGCTATCTCATCATCAACTTCAATAACTCCGCAACCATCTAATATATAAAATAATTCGCCTTCATGGTGATTATGTGGTTCAGAAGAATGGCCTGGTTTAATAACACAATATGAAGATCCAAAAGGAGGATCAGGAACGTTCTCCCAAGCAGCAATTCTTTTACAAAGTATTCCATATTCGTGAGAAAACTCATTTTCGTTAAGCTTTTGAATATTCAATTTTGTTGCCTCCCAATTATTTAAGTTTTCCTGCTATATAATCGGATAATTGTTATTCTACAAAATTATTAAGCTGTAAACTCTTTAAAATTTCGCCAGCTCTAAAAGGTAAAATTGATAATAATGTGTCACTTAAGCCATTATTTTGTTCATTAAAACCCTGCACATAAATTGATGGTGACAAGGAGTCTTTAACAACTAATTTATGGTCTCTATCTACCTTGACTTGACCTTTTTCGTCTTTTTCCATATATTCAGTAATACCATCTATTAGTGATGGAATTTTTCTTTGATAGCCAGTTGCTAAAAATATGCCATCAGCTGATATCTCTTCAAGTTCATTTTTCATATTTAAAAACTCACCAGCTAAATCCTCGCCCTTTTCAACAATATTTTTCAAATCCATAAATGGTTTTATTTCACATCTGTTTGAACCAGATAATTTTTGAATATATATCATTTTATAAATATCCTTAATTAATTGCGCATCTACTACAGCATAATTCGTATTTTGATGTTCATCTAAAAAAGATGATCTTTGCTCAGATGTTAAATTGTTAAGAAAATCTACCATTGAATGGTGGTATAACTCGTTTACAAACGGGCTATCATCTGTTTGCCTATAGGCATAGTTTTTAAAAGCAGCAGTTACATGGGCATTTTTATAATGATTCATTAAATAATAAAAAATTTCTGCTGCACTTTGACCAGATCCTACTACTACAAAACGATATGGCTTATTAGTATCTGGATAGTTTTCTTTTAGTTTATAAAGAAACTGGTTTGAATGAATAACTTTATCAGAGTTTATTTCGAGATGTTCTGGAATGTTTGGTTTACCACCAGTAGCTACGATAATATTTTTCGCTAAAAACTCTGTAACATCTCCAGTCTTTAAGTTTTCTGTAGTCATTTTAATATATTTAATTCTATGATTTTTTTCTTCACCATACGGCTCAATTCTACTGACTTTTGTTCCATAGTGTACCTGATTAGCAAAATGACCTGCTGCCCAACGAAAATAATCATTATATTCTAACCTTGTTGGGTAAAAATCTCGTAAATTAATAAAATCATTTAATCGATTTTGTACTTTTAAATAGTTTATAAATGAAAAATAACTTTGTGGATTTCTTAAGGTTACTAGATCCTTTATAAAAGAAACTTGTAGCTGCATTCCATCTATTAACATATTAGGGTGCCATGCAAAATGATCTTTACCTTCAAAAAACACACTATAAAAATTGCTATCAGACTCTTCAAGTGCTATAGCTAATGCAAGGTTTGATGGTCCAAAACCTATTCCTGCAATATCAACAACAGGCATATTATCAATTATTTCATTTACTTCCTCTTTCATGACAACCTCTTCCACACAAATCCCCCCAGATTTATATAATTCAAATCTACTAATACACTATATGTATTGTAGTGGTAATTATGTCCATATAATTAGAATTAATTGTATATTCATGGCTGTTTTAATTAATAGTTAGATCGTTTTAACAGTGATAATAGTGAAAAAATGAATTTAACTTTATCTATTTTTCTCGAAGTAAGTAATGTTCAATTCGAATGTAGTTTAGTAGATTTTAAATGGCCTATAAAAATGACCGTGGGCTTTATTAATTTCGAAGACAGGACTATAGTAAAATGCATCACACTAGAAATTTTTATTTTGCAATAAATATCAGGATACTATGATAGTATTGTACATAGAACGATCTATTAATTATCCAAATAGCTTGCCCGCCATTAAACGATTTACAATTTAATTAATTGAATATTCTTGTAATAACTCGTGATAATTCAAAAAGTGACAATAATCGAAATATCTTAACCCATTAATAAAATTTATGCTAAGTACACCATAACTAATAATATTTTGATAAAATTGCTTAATCTTCTATATCACAATACAATCTACTTGATTGGTATTAACACTTAGTCTATCGATAGAGTAATTCTAAATTGCTGCCCCATGAACTTGCTTTAAACCTATCTCTGCAGGATAACATCCAGTAACTAAACTATCAGACGCTATTCCCATGATAGAGATATTCATAATTTATCCTCTTCAATTTCTTATCTTAAATATGCTGGTAGATTCCCCCTTAAAATATATTATTATTAAAAAATGGTATGGAAATAGCAGTCACTAAATTAATATATAAGATTATATTTAATTGTTAATTAGTTTATGCTATATATCTCATTTACTTTTGTAAAAACATAGATAGAAGCTTTCATGCTAGTATAATTCCATGGACACAGCTTCATTATGTCCTAAAACAGTACAAGGATAGGTTTTGTGTATAATGATGGATAAAAATACGGATAAAAAGCTATGATTATGAACGGTCTTTATCGTTCTAGTAGATGAAGAATTTAAAGTGAAGTAACGATTTGTTTTCTTTTATTGAGTAAGAGTATGGTAACAGGTGAGGATCTTGTCAACAGGCTGTTTTGCCTTGATTGTTACTTTTCGTACTTACATATCAGCACGCTGGTATTTTTCCTTCCTTTTTACAATTATTGAACTCTCGTAATACGCTCCATTCTGTTCGTTTTAAGTAAAAATCACAACAAAGATTACTAACAGAGCCAACCAAAGTGAAACAGCAAATGCACCATAGCAATATCTTTAACAAAGACTATTGCTGCATTGCAAATAAGAAAACAAATAAAAATAGACATCTCATTATGTAAAGATGTCCATTTCTAACCCTTTTGTTGAATTTTGTTTTTAATATAAACCTTACACGTTAACTAATTGCTTTTTTTTTAGCTTTTCCAACATATCTACTGTCATTTTTTCTAAGTCATAATTCACACTGAAATCCCACTCATCCTTAGCAGCTGAGCAATCTATGGCATTAGGCCAACTATCTGCTATTGATTGTCTGACAGGATCAACATCATAGTATAGCTTGAACTCTGGAATGTGTTGTTGAATAGCTACCTCAATATGCTCAGGTGCAATACTCATTGCAGATACATTAAAAGAATTTCGATGCTTAAGACGAGTTGCATCAGCCTCCATTAATGTAATAACTGCATGAACAGCATCTGCCATATACATCATATCCATATACGTTCCTTTATTAATAAATGAAGTATATTGCTTCTTTTCAATTGCTTGATAGTAAATATCGACTGCATAATCAGTTGTTCCTCCCCCAGGTGGAGTCATATAAGAAACTAATCCTGGAAAACGTAGACCTCTCGTATCAACTGCAAACTTATGATAATAATAATCACATAATAATTCACCAGATACTTTATTTACACCATACATTGTTGTTGGTCTTTGAATGGTGTCTTGTGGTGTTTGTTCTTTTGGCGTGTTCGGTCCGAAAGCACCAATTGAACTTGGAGTAAAAAATTGACACCCTAGTTCCCTAGCTACTTCTAAAGCATTAACAAGTCCTCCCATATTAAGATTCCATGCAAGTAATGGCTTTGATTCAGCAGTAGCTGACAGCAGCGCTGCCAAGTGAATAATCGTATCTACTTCATAACCTTTAGCTAAATCGAACATTTTCTTATCATCTGTTACATCAAGAATCTCAAATGGACCTGAGTGTACCACTGCACTATCAATATTTCGAATATCAGTTGCAATGATGTTGTTCGGTCCATAAATATCGCGCATTTTCATGACTAACTCGGAACCAATTTGACCTAATGCACCAGTAACCATGATTTTTTTCATCTTACATCCCCCAAATCATTTTGATATGGAGTTTCTCAAGGGTATCATGCTATAGCTACACTCCCTTGTTCTTCTCCGCCTTTTGAACCGAACTATTAGAGAACAGCTAATTCTTTTCCTACTTTTTCAAATATACCAATCGCCTGATCTAACATTTCCTTCGAATGTGCTGCTGTAGGCATATTACGAATCCTTCCCGTTCCCTTTGGTACTGTTGGAAAAACAATTGACTTAGCATACACACCTTCTTCATTTAATCTCTTACTAAATTGTTGAGTTTTCACTTCATCGCCGATGATTACTGGGGTTATTGGTGTTTCACTATGACCAATATCAAACCCTAAGTTGCGAAGACCTTCCTTTAAATAATCTCCATTTCCCCATAATCTTTCCTGTAATTCCGTACTACTCATTAATATATCAATGGCTTTCGTACATGCTGCTACATCAGCTGGAGTTAATGCAGTTGAGAATAAAAATGGTCTGCTTCTTACTTTTAGCCAATCGATTAAATCTCTTTTTCCTGCAACGTAACCACCTACAACACCGATGGCCTTTGACAGCGTACCAATTTGAAAATCTACTTTATCAGATAAACCAAAATGCTTAACTGTTCCCGCACCTTTCCCTAGAACACCAGAGCCATGGGCATCATCTACATATGTAATCAGGTCAAACTCTTCAGCTATTTCAACGATTTCAGGTAATTTTGCAATATCTCCGTCCATCGAAAATACGCCATCTGTAATGACCATAATTTTGTTATAAAGTCCAGATTGTTTCGCTTCCTTTGCCTTTTGACGCAAATCATCCATGTCAGAATGATTGAAGCGAATAATTTTTGCTTTTGAGAGACGGCATCCGTCAATAATAGATGCATGATTTAGCTCATCAGACAAAATCGCATCATTCTTATCCATTACAGCTGAAATTGCTGCCATATTACAATTAAACCCTGACTGGTAAGCAATTGCAGCTTCTGTATGTTTAAATTTTGCTAACTCTTCTTCCAACTTAACGTGCAAATCCATCGTTCCATTTATCGTTCTGACTGCACCTGCACCCACGCCATACTCTTCAATCGTTTTTATAGCAACTTCCTTCAATCGTTCATCAGTCGCTAAGCCTAAATAATTATTAGAAGATAAGTTAATCAATTCTCTTCCAGCAATTTTGATGATCGGCCCATTCGGGCTTTCTATTGGATCTATGACATTATATAGTCCGTTGTTTTTTAAATCCTCTAAGTTATTTTGTAAAAAAGAAGCTAAAACATGACTTGACATGGTTAATCCCTCCAATATGTTGTCTCGTTTCCATTTTCATATTTGTGGTAAGCTGTCATCTAAAGATAAACAGTTGTCCTTGTGAAAAACACATAATCATATTTTAAAACGCTATAAAACAAGGTTATTTAATTGATATTCTATCATACATTAAATTATATGTTTATATATCATGGACAAATTCTAAAAATTTTTTTCTTTTTGATTGTTTTCACATTAGTTATTCTTGTTCTACTAGGCTCTTTTCGTAAACTTTGTTGCTATTCTTATTAACAATGGATAGTAAGACAGGACCTGACCCTAGAAAAAGTAGAAAAGATGCCACGACCGCTTGGTTATTTCTTAGAACGAAACCAATACGAAAACAGCCTTCTAATAAAAACTCTAGCTATACAGTTAGCTATTCATTACATTTTTTCTACAACATTCATCAATACGGATTGAATAAAACCTCTCTCTACTTCAATAGATAGTAAATTGCAACAAAGTTGCCACATGGTCTTTCTTATCGACATATACCTGACAATATATATATTGGTAAGAAATAGTCTTTTTCATACAAGAGATTAAATGACGGAGGTTCTTTCATATTTTTTTCTTGAGGCTACTTTCGTATTGAAATAAGCCCGAAAAACCAGCTCCAGACATCAATTCTTCGTTTATAATGCCACCTTGCGCTTTATGTGCGTGTCCATAGCCCAAAGTTAAAAAGCTACTGCAACAATTGTAAGCAATCTCATGAAAATGTTAAGTAGCTTCAAATATTTAGTCCTTCAAATTAAAATACTACAAGGAATAATCCTTGTAGTACGGTGTTTATCTATTTACAAGCTTTAAAAATTGCTTCGTGCGCTCATGTGTTGGATTTTCAAAGAAATCTTTTGGAGCAGCCGTCTCAATTATTGTGCCTTCGTGTAGCATAACAATTCTATCTGCTACGTCTCGTGCAAAATTCATTTCATGGGTAACAATAACCATTGTCATTCCTTCTTTGGCAAGGTTTTTTATTACTTGGAGCACCTCTCCCACCAGCTCAGGATCGAGTGCAGAAGTGGGTTCATCAAACAACATTGCCTTTGGTTTCATAGCAAGTGACCTTGCAATTGCTACACGTTGCTTTTGACCACCTGAAAGCATATGAGGATACGCATGTGCTTTGTCCTGTAGTCCAACTTTTTCTAACAATGCTAAACCCTCTTGTATAGCTTCGTTTTTATTAACTTTTTTTACAATTATAGGTGCTTCAATAATATTTTCAATAACTGTTTTATGCGGAAATAAATTAAAATGCTGAAAAACCATCCCTACCTGCTCTCTCACCTTCGATAAATTGTCTTTTTTGGGAGATATTTTCTTATTATCAATTAATATTTCTCCACTATCAATTGTCTCCAAGAAATTAAAGCACCTTAGCAATGTACTTTTTCCAGAACCACTAATTCCAACCAAAACTACTACCTCTTGAGGCTTAATGTGTAGATCAATACCTTGCAACACTTGAAGATCACCAAATGCTTTATATACATCCCTAGCCGTTAGCACTGTTTATTATTCACCTCACTTTTTCAACATCGACCCTTTTTTCCACCACATGTAATAAATACGTAAATATCATCACTAAAACTAAATAATATAGTCCAGCAACAAAGAATGCTTCAAACTGTTGGAATGAGTTTGCCGCCTCCATATTTGCTAAAGAATAAATCTCAGCAACCCCAATGACATATACTAACGAAGAATCCTTTAAACAAATAATAAATTGGTTTCCAAGTGGGGGGATCGATCGTTTAAATGCTTGTGGAAAGATAATTCGATACATACTTTGTGTTCTCGTCATACCTAGTGAACTACTTGCTTCGCGTTGTCCTTTATCAATACTTTGAATGGCTCCCCGAAATATTTCAGCTATATACGCTCCATTATGAATAGCTAGTGCGATTGACCCTGCCCAAAATCCTGATAAAACAATAAGGGAAGAGATACCAAAATACAAAAAAGAAATTTGTACTATTAAAGGAGTGCCACGAATTAGCGTAATATATATTGAAGCAATTGTTTGCAATAGCTTAGATTGAGAGATTTTAAAGAAAGCAAAAATAATACCTAACAATGAACCTAGTGTTAGACCTACGATCGTTAACCGTATAGTCATCCAGCTAGCTTCTATAAATCCGGAAAATGTTCTTAAGAACAAATCAACAATAACCATAGGCCGCACCCCCTATCCGCATAATAAACCTACTATTATTTATATATTTCAACACCTTCAAGATTGACATCTAATAGATTCGTACCAAAAAAATCATTTGAAATATCTACATACGTACCGTCCGTAACAATTTCTTCTAACACTTCATTTAAAGCTTCCAACAATTCTTCGTCATCTTTTCTAACCGCAATACCAATTCGTTCGACCCACAGACGGTCTCCAGCCTCTTTAATAGTTAAACCTGCTGCTTGAGCTTCAAAGCCAACGATTGAATCAGTAATAACCGCATCTAGCCGACCTTTTACTGTTAAATCATTGAGTGCTGTAACATCACTGTTATAATACTTAATATCGTCAGTATACTTCTTCGCAGCTTCATCATATGTGCTTTGTGCTACAACGCCAATTCGTTTCCCAGCTAAATCATCTGCTGATTTAATTTCTTTATTTTCATCCGAAACAAAAACTGTACCACCTGAATAATAATATGGGTCTGTAAAGTTAACTTGTTTTAATCGATCATCTGTTATAGCCATACTTCCTAAAATAATGTCAAATTTTTCTCCTTTTAAACCTTGCAATATTGTTTCCCATGGTGTGGTAACAGGATTTGGCTCAAGTCCAAGCTTTTCTGCTAGTGCATAACCAATCTCAACATCAAATCCTTTTAGTTCTCCGTTTTCTGAGTAGTTAAAAGGTTTATACAAGCCGCTACTAGCCCACGTTAGTTTTCCTTGTTCTACTAAGTCGAAATTTTGATCTGCTCCACTGCTATTGGTAGTTTCGTTCGTTCCACAAGCTGTAGAAAATATCACTACTAAAAGCAACATCAATACTACATCACGCTTTCTCATTGAACCTCTCCTCAATTCTTATTTTTGCTATCAACCACTTACCGCTACGCTTGTCCTCTTTGGCTGTATACCTTCATACGACAATGCTGGCTACAATAGGCATTTCATCTTATTTCCAATAGTATGTTTGGAATTTTATACTTATTCATACCAAACAAATATTATTTAGATGTAGTATAGTAGAATTACAATAGTTTCTATTTTGGAGTTGGAGTTGAAAAAATGAAATCGATTTGTGTATTTGCAGGTTCGAATGTTGGTGTAAGTGATGAATATTTACAAAAGGCACAAACTTTAGGTAAAATAATTGGCCAAAATGGCTACAGACTTATATATGGTGGCTCTAAAATTGGCTTAATGGGTGAGGTTGCAAATGCAGCATTATCTCATGGGGCAGAAGTTGTTGGAATTATGCCATCTGGTTTATTCAGAGGTGAGATGGTGCATCAACAATTAACAGAGTTCATTGAAGTTGATAGCATGCATGAACGAAAAGCAAAAATGGGAGAACTAGCTGACGGATATATCGCATTACCGGGTGGACTCGGTACTTTTGAAGAATTATTTGAAGTGTTATGCTGGGCTCAAATAGGTATACACGAAAAACCTATAGGTTTATATAATGTAAACAGCTATTTTGATCCATTAGTCGAAATGGTCAAGCATAGTGTTCAAGAAGGGTTTTCTAATGATTCTCATTTAGACTTAATGATTAAATCAGCGGATGCCGAAACGTTAATCGAAACAATGCAAAACTATACAAGACCAACAATGAAGAAAAAATGGAAGCAGCTTGATTAATTAAGTTAGCTTTTTATCCAATAGAATGAAGGGTATGTTAACTTTTTGCCATTAGAAAGGGGGGATCAGTCTAAATTAGACTGATCCCCCCTTCAAGTAAATATTATTTTTTAATGTGTGTACTCATACCAAGGAGAATCATACGCTAATTGGCTTTTTTCGTACGTATAAAAGAAATTGATTGAGTCTCCTGCTTGTAAACCATTAACAGTATACTCCCAGTTCTCTCCGTTTTTCACAGCTCTTACATTTTGTTGTACCTCATCATTAACCTTGTAATGGAAATCTACAAATGCAGATGATCCTGCGTTAGGCGTAAAAATAAACTTAGCATTCTGCCCATCATTAATCATTTCAATTGTATAATCATCTGCGGTAATTACATTACTATCGTCATCAACAGGATCATTAGTGAATGTCAACCAATTTAAATTACCCATTCCAGCATCTGTTTCACCTTTGAACACTACATATAGGTCATGTATACCTGTGACATTAGTAATAGCCCCAGTGTTTGTTACCCAGTTTTGCCATCCACCTGTAGGTGTAATGTCTACTGTACCGATTAACTCTCCTTCTATACTATCAAGTCTTAATTCAATCGTTCCTCCAGTTGATTCTGTAGCTACCCTAGCTTCTACACCAGTTGCACCAGTCCCAAAATCAACACGATTAAATACTAGATAGTCTCCATTATCAATCCAACCTACGTTTAAGCCGCCGCCTACATCAGTCGTCTGCTCAGTTTCAATTCCACTCATTGAAGTGTATTGCTCTGCTTCGATTTGGTCGAAAGCATTAATAACTGGATCGTCTCCTGGGTTATCCCCTGGATCTCCACCTGGATCTCCACCTGGATCTGTAGTTCCTGTCCCGTTACCAACATTGAATTGATGTGGTTCAACAGTCACTGTCGCGCCATCTGAGAATGTGACTGTTTTTACTGAATCTGTCATATTATAAACGACATACGTTTTTACATTACCTTTCGTAAAGACTGCATGGATTGGATAATCTGCTGTAATGGTAGGGTCAGCATTTCCTAATGCATTTAAATTGTGAATCCAGTGATACGTATTTGCTTTGGAATTTCCAGCCTCTGGTTCAAATATATCCGCTCTAGCATTAAACTGCCTTATTGCATCATCAGGGTTCTCAATGGCACGGTACATCCAAATAAGATCTTCCCAAACATTCCAATCTTCGCCGCCATTTTCAGCTACTAGTGCATCGTAATTTCGTTTCGTGTATTCTGGATATTGTGTTAAATATAATGAAGCCCCTGTAATAGGTAACCAGTTAATACCGTGAACTTCCTCTGGGTTATTCGTCCACCATACTGCATCACCGACAGTTTTTCCTCCCCAAACCATACTAGCTGTTTCTCTAGTAAATCCTGGGTCATGATTTTCTCCTGTAACATCAAACCAATATTCATTAATGGCATTCATTTCAGTCGTAAATAAGTAAATACCTAAATCACGTAATTCCTTATTGCCTGTAGCTTCTCCCCAAAGAATGAGACCAGCCCAAGCATTCATTGCTTCTGATGATGATTCATTGTTGTTACCATCAAAGAATTTAGCATGACCAGAAGCCCAAGTATGCCCCGCATACATGTCAAAATTCCTTAAAAATGGAAAGGTTTCATCATTGCGATCAGCGTTTGCAATATCTCTAATTAACAGCTCTATCATTTGTCCCCACTGGCTATTACTAGCCCAGTTTTTATCAACACGTGCTATTTCTGCAGCAGCTTTAATAAAATATCCGTAATGGAAATGGTGATCATTCATTTCTTCAACTGACCCAAAACTGTCAGGATATCCTAACAGCGTACCCCAATTATCATTGTAATAAAATAGGCGCTCGTTATTTAAATTGCCACTTTGATCACTTGCTGTTAACCAATCCTCTAAGCCAGCTTTCATTTCTTGGCGGAATTGATTAGCTGCATCTGTATCACCAACTTGCTCAGCAATTGGTGCAAGTGTTGCAAGTTCACCTAAACGTTTACCATACCAATACGTATCAGTTGACGAGTCAACTTCAGTTTGTGCCTCATCTATATAACTTGCTAATGTTGCCTTATCATATGTCCCTAAATCAGGTAATGATGGTAATACACCATTAAAAGCCATTGTTGTCTTGAATGAACTGCCTTCTGCAACCTTCATCGTCCCACGAACTGAATCAAATGTATAGTCTAACAATGGTTGATTTGTACTTTTCCACTGATGTGGGTATAAAGCGAATATCGTCCCTTCATTAGAACCCTCTTTTGCCTCTGTTACAAAGTTGTACGTTGTTTCTACCTCACTTGTTGACTCATTGTAAGACCAGTCAACCTTTGTATCTACAACATGAGAGTATGCATACTGTTCAAATTTCTTTAATGTCTCTAAAGAATTATCAGGTAAAACAGCTATAGAAAAGTAATTCTTACCGTTTAGATGGTTTGTTAACGTCTTAGTGTCTAAACCTGACCAAGTTGAACCAGTTGGACCAAATAGTGCATAATGACTACCTTTTTCAGTTGTAATACCTAACACATTACTATTTTCATCACCATACCAAACGGTCGGCGGAATAGAAGGGAGTGTAATTTTTGGGTCGCCCCCTTCATAGGTCGCATAAACAAACGGTGAACCATGACCATACGTAACGTTTAAAACGTTTGATCCACTTTTGGATTCATTTGTGACAAACCAATCACTAAATCCATCAACTTTCGTATCTCCAAATGAGCTTGTTCCAGTATGCCCAAGAACAAAATCATCTATATCATTCATCCAACCTTTCGTAAATCCACCTAAGCCTTCTATATTATTGCTAGGGTTATAGATTCGAAGCCCAGCTGATTCATTAATCATGGCTAACGGATGAGGATATTGAGCGTCAGAATATTGCACCCATGCTGTAGAGCTCCACCAATCATTTGTTGGCATCGCTCCAGTTATGTTTGAAGTCTTATAAATCATTTCTTGCACATCAGATACATTACTAGGCTTGACGGTCGAATAGCTTCCCGCACCTGCATTAACTTCTCCTGAAAACGCTTTCGTAGATGGGGAAAATAAAGAACCTGTAAGGAGTGTTACTGAAGCAATTGTAAGCAGCTTTTTCATACTTTTTCTCCTTTTCGAATAAATTTATCCCTGTTTCGTAATGGGGATATGTTTAGAATAAACGAGAAAAATTACTACTACAATAGGAATATACATGTATTTATTGTAACAGAATTGTAACACTGGACTAGCATACATACAGATATAAAGACCTACTTTTTTTGTATTATCTTACTGTTTTTCAAAACATTTGATTAGTTTAGTAATACTTGGTTTCACGAAACACTTTCGTTTTAACAGACTTCTAAGAAGATAAAAGTTTCACACCAACTCATTTCCTGATCATAAACCAAATTTACTAGATCTGTTACCTCATAAAATCTACTAATATGCTAGTAAATATTTCATTTTATAGCTCAGTCATCTCCAAGCCTTCATATTATACTTCCATATACAAGTTATAACATGGTATCCTAATTTCAGGAAAATATTATACCTAGTTTACCTTTTACATTGAGTTCAAACATGAATATAAATACATATACATTTAACATTGTTGGCATCTTTTCTACTATTAAAAAGAGCCTTTTATTTGTTTCTCTGTCCAAACTCACCATCTCGGTCTAGGGACTGAGCTACAACCAATCAACAGACTGTTACAATACGTCCTTTTATCAAATATACTGATCCTAAAGAAAAAACGATAAGGAGAAAAAAATGAAAAAGACTTTTGCCGTTTTTAAAAACCGTAATTATACGAAAGTGTTTTTTGCACACCTTACTTCGCAAATGGGTTCGGTAATTGGTTTGACAGCTTTTCTATTTTACTTATTAGATCGTTTCTCGAATCAACCTGCCTATGCCACAATTAATGAAATGATGTATTCTCTTCCGACATTAGTAGTGTTTTTTTTCGTTGGTGTATTAGCTGATCGCATGGATCGGAAAAAAATAGCCATATATAGTGATTGGATTCGAGCTATATTATCAGTTTTTTTTCTCGCTTCAATATGGCTTGGATGGATGCCACTTATTTTTTCAATACTATTTTTAAGAAGTGCTGTATCAAAATTCTTCATACCTGCAGAAACGGGTATTATCCAAGGAATTTTACAAGAGGATGATTATACAACGGCTGCTGGATTAAATCAAATGCTAGGTAGCTTATTTATGTTATTTGGAAATGGACTTGGAGCTATAGCTTATTGGACAGTAGGAATTGAAGGGGCAATTATCGTTGACTGTATATCATTCATCATAAGTGCAATACTTCTTCACACATGTAATATTCCAGAATCAGTACGCTTACCTAATGGAAAACATACGATTAAAGACTTGCAAATTAAAATGATTGTTAAAGATTTCAAATCAGGCTTACGCTATATTTTTGGGAATCGACTACTAGTTTCCTTAGTAATCGGCTTTCTCATCTTTGGGATCATTAATGGTGGCTTTTCCGTTATGCAAGTATTTATACTTAAATATAAATTAGCACCTGACACGTACGAAGAAATGGCAGTAATCTCAGGAATTGTATTTGGCGTTGGGGTTTTAATTGGCAGTGTCGTCGCCTCCATAGTAGCGCAAAAATTCAAGCTATATCAGATGATGATCTTTGGATTGTTATTTAGTGGTTTATTTATTGTCACAGCAGCATACGCAACAAACCTTGTATTGTTTTTCTCAATTATGTTCATTGTAGCTTTAACTATACCAATGATTAATGTAGCAATGGGTGGTTGGCTTCCAAAAATTGTAGATCCAAAAATGATGGGAAGGGTTCAGGGCTGGATTGACCCATTAATGATGTTTTCTCAAACGATTACTTTGGGTGTTATTGCGGTAACTTTCCCAGCAATTATTACCGTTGAAGGTTTATACTGGCTCGTCGGTATTTGTGTCTTAGTAGTAGGAATTTATTACGCGGTTACATTACCTAAGTTTGACAAGGAGCAAACAACGATTACTGCTAATGAAGGTGTAAAAGAGCACGGCTAAATGTAAAGGTACATTTTTAAAACCCCCAGTTTCTTCTTGAGCTGGGGTCTTTATATTTAGCTTTTTGCGCATTGATTGTTGCTATCCATTTTAAGATATAAACACTTATACATTTAGTGATCGGGCTTCTTTCCTACTTTTACAATGATTAAGCTCTAATAAATTTTTAATAAAAATAGCAACAAAGTTTACTAAAAGATCCTTATATTTTTTGCTAAATTTTTTTCAAATTCATCGTTATTCATAGCATCGTAGCCCTACTCTTCATTTTAAAAGATGATAGGTGTAAATATGATCTCACTTGTTGTTTAAATTAAATTACAATAATAACAACTAAAAGAACATCCTGCTACAGTGATTTCGCATTAGCGATAGGATAGAGATGTCCTCCAATAGTAAATGATATGTTCCCTGATTCTTCAGAAACAATTAATACTAACGCATCACACCTCTCCGTTAAACCAAGCGCTGCCCTATGGCGTGTCCCTAATTTGCTTTTGCCTATATAGTGATTTGAAAGTGGGAGAACATTGGCTGCTGAAACTATTTGATTTCCATGAATAATGACGGCACCGTCATGAAGTGGATTTCCCGGAAAGAAAATAGACTCTAATAACGAGGAGGTTAGTTGAGCCTCAATCGGTATATTAGATTGGATATACGAACTAAGAGGATCTTGTCGTTGTACAACAATTAAGCCGCCATGTCGACGATCCGACATATGTTGAATACTAAGTGAAATATCTTCATATTTATCAGTATAAGAGGATAAATAACAATTTAAATAAAATGATGCTGCGTTCATTTCAATCTGTACAAAGCTTTTTTTAATATCTTCTAACTCTCCTAACAAACATTTTTTATCATCATCAATTGATTGTAAACTTTCCTCTAAGTTAGTTATTACCTGCTTCATATCTGCCTTCAACTGTTGTTTCATAGGTGAAAAATCACATTCAACATTTTTCATAACTACTCAGCCCCAATCTCCATCACTCTATCAGAATTTCGTTTATTAGCATTAGTTTTATTCAATTTGATATATTTATCCTCATAAAATGGATTCATATAGCATCATTGACATTTATCTCAACTCTAATATGTTCTGTTACAATATGTAATTAAGAAAGGTGCACCCAAACACAGCATCCTTTGTAACAATTTGATTCGTTTAATCGTCAAATATATGTGAATAGAACTTAAAGTATGAGGGGAGGGTAGCTGATGAAATACGTTAGATTATGTCTCACATCGTTACTGGTTTTCATGTTATTAATACCCATGTTAACTACAAAAGCTAATGCCTGCTCTTGTGTCCCATCACCCCCAGTTGAAGAAGCCTACGAGCAGTATGGCGCCATATTTTCAGGAAAAGTCATCAATATTTCTAAAAGTAAATCATTTCTCCAATCTCATTTTTCCGATGTCGAGGTATTGTTCGAAGTAACTAGTAGCTGGAAGGGCATTGAACAATCACAAGTGAAGGTTTTTACAGCAATAGACTCAGCAAGCTGTGGTATTAACTTTTCATTACAACAAGACTATTTAGTGTATGCACACTTGGATGCAGATAACAAACTTGTATCATCCATTTGCAGTCCAACAAAATCAATGGGGTCTGCGCAAGACGATATTGCGACTTTAAATAGTATACAACAGCCTACAACAGCAGATAATCTTGAGCAGGTTAATCTTGACAACCCATTGAGTAACATTAACTATGTTGCACTCGGCATACTAATTATTATTTCAGTTTTCATACTAACTTTTATAAAGAAGAAGAAAAACTAACCACATTTTAAAGGAACGAATAAGAGTCTTCTCCACCACAAGGTTAGAAAAGACTCTTATCACATTATCCCAACTACACAAATACCTCGTTTTTGTCACCTTCACTCTATGTATACCTAGGTCAAAAATGAATATTTTTTTCGTAAACTTTGTTGTTATTTATACAAAATTACCACAGTAAAAAAAGAAGTCTTTTGTGATTATCATCATAATATAGAAGAAATGATGCTACGAAACTATAGTTTGATCCGTGTTTATTTTGTACGAAAAACAACCAATGCGAAAACAGTCTTTGGAATAATAGCTAAATTAATTAACAGAGGTTATTCGTTACGATATGAAGTTATGATTTGTACATCCTCATATTGCTTTGCCACATCTGCGATTTTGCTCGTTACTTGACCATAAATATTTTTTTCAAAAAAGGTAAGAATAAAGTCGTGTTGAATGCTGGCACCCTCTCTCCCGTCAAGCTTTCCTGTAATGTTAAAATATTTACTTAATGGTGAATACATATAAATCATAGAGAAATCTTGATGACCGGTATTGTTAATTTGATATAACTCAGGAGCCATACTACTGCCTAACAATAAATACAAATGCTCATTATTATAGCCTTGCTCCCACTCATGACTTCTTAAAAACAGAGATGGAATTTGTAGTCCGCTATCCAGCTCTTGTTCTTCTATAGGTTCAACCCATGCATCCAATCCAATTAACGCCTTTATTCGTTTATCATGGAGTGCAGTCGCTACAGCAGCCCCTCCCCCAGTAGAGTGACCGATCACACCGATATTGGCTAAATCTAATTTACCTTTCAAAGGAGAACTATTTTGGCCTGTATTCATCATTTCTAGCTGATCAAGTGTAGCTTGAATATCTCCTGCAAATGTTTTTACTAACGTATTAGCATAAGTTAAAAAGTTAGGAGTTTCTTCACGATCTGGTAATGCTTCATCATTAACATAAGCTACTTCACCATCATTAAAAGCAGTGACAGCTGACCCGTATGTATGATCAATCGCTACTACAACAAACCCATTACTCGCTAATAGTTCTGCAACATCTGTATGAATATTTCTGAATCCTGTCCAGCCATGGGACAGAATAATGACTGGGTATTGTTCCTTTTCATTACTAATAGGGGCATTAAGGTAGGCATTCGACTTCACTAAAGACGTGTGACTAAGAACAAAATCCGGAAATCCCATTAATTTCGAGACACCCTCCGCCACTATTTTACCGTCCTGTAGCCACGGGACTTGCTCATACGAACCTACATTTTGTGCAGGATACCAAACTTGTAGCTTTATTTTCCTATTGTCGGTTATATCTTCACTATAAATAGCCTCCCGACTATCATCTATTAAGTCAAATGATATCGTACCAATTTCATGTGGTCCTGATGGTGTAGGAATTTTGTATACAGGGAATGCATAGGAAAATAACACTGTTAATAGGAATCCGCTTATGACTATAGGCAAACTCATTCGTATCAGTTTTTTGTCATTTTCCAACCTTCGCTTCTTTAATAATCCTACTCGAAATAATATTGTCATTAAAAACTGAAACACAATAATTATGTAAATAGGATAAAGCTGCCATCTTATTCCTTCAAATAACACATGTGGAATAAACACAAGTATTGCTAGAAAAGGTATTAATTTTGCTATTTTCATATTCCCAAAGCTTTTAAATATGATAGCTACTATTGTTAAGAAAACAAATAGTAACATGAGAACCTCTAAGACTCTTATTTTTACTCCCCTCCATAAAAAAACTATAGTGTTTTTATTATATCTAATTTTCTATTAATCTGCCTGTTAGAACATACAAAAGGTCAAGCCCCTCTTTGTCATATGAAGGCTGACCTTCTCTTTCCAATAACGATCCTTGACCAACAATATAGCAGCTATGTGTTTAAAATCACTCCCCCATTTACATGTATTGTTTGACCTGTCACATATCGAGAATCATCAGAAGCTAAATATACAAAGGCAGGTGCAAGCTCAAAGGGCTGCCCAGCACGTTTCATCGGTGTTTCTAAACCAAATTGTGTTACTTGCTCTGCCGAAAAGCTCGAAGGAATTAGCGGGGTCCAAATAGGGCCAGGAGCGACATTATTTACTCTAATTCCGTGTTCAACTAATGATAAAGATAGCGAGCGTGTAAAAGTAGTGACAGCCCCTTTCGTAGCCGAATAATCAATTAAGAATTTTTGACCCTGAAAGGCTGTAATAGATGCCGTATTAATGATTGAGCTTCCATTTTTCAAATACGGAAGTGCTGCTTTTGTCATATAAAATATTGCAAAGACATTCGTTCGAAACGTATTTTCAAGCTGTTCAGATGATATATCAAGAATGCTTGATTGCACGTATTGAACAGCAGCATTATTGATGAGAATATCTAACTTTCCGAACGTTTCAATCGTTTTCTTGACTACTTGCTGTGACGTTTCTTCCTTACGTAAGTCCGCACTTATGACTAAACATTTTCCTCCTAAGCTCTCTACCCTTTCCCTCGTTTCAGCTGCATCCTGGTGTTCATTTAAGTAAACTATCGTTATGTTGGCACCTTCTTTGGCAAAAGCTATGGCAGTAGCTCTACCAATTCCACTATCTCCACCTGTGATGATAGCAACTTTATTGTGCAGCTTATTGCCACTTCGATAATGAGGATCTTCGGAAATTGGCCTCGGTATCATTTCATATTCAAGCCCAGGATGAACTTCTTGATGCTGTGGCGGAAATGCAATAGGAACCTGTTGTGTTACTTGCTTAAACCCGTAATATGGGTATTGCGGATACAAATGATCGCCTCCATTTAATTGAGAGTGCTAAAGCAAAATGGACAAAAAAGCAAAGAATTATGTTATATAGGCATTCGTTTATATCATATTATTTTTTTCATAAAAAGTTCCTACCAACATATCCCCCATACTACTTATAATAGGTTGAAATGTCATATCATGATAACCCTCTAACAGAAAAGTAATTAGCTATATGAGTAAACTTTGTTGCTTACTGATATACGTTTGTCATCTTTAAAAATCAAAAAATACCACCCATGCCAGCTGTATACTTGCATAGGTTGTCAGTCGATAAAGCAACAATTAGTGCAAAACTTAATGTAACAACTATCATGCTCAATGTTTCACAAAGTCGTCATAATAATTTTATACCAATCGTTTTTTTACACAGTATAATTAAATTACATTAAGTTTGTGATAGTTTTCACAAACTTAACTCATTCATTTACAATTAACATAACAAAAGGAGAGGTTTCGAATGAAACAAAAAAACCGTTGGTTAATTGCTTTATCAGCGATTGCCATCCATATTTCAATCGGTTCTGTATACGCATACAGTGTATATAAAAAACCAATTCATGATGAATTAGGGTGGAGCAGTACTGAAACTGCCCTAGCATTTACAATCGCTATCTTTTGTTTAGGAACATCTGCAGCATTTTTTGGCAAGCTAGTTGAAAAGAAAGGCCCTCGTTTTTCAGCTATCGTTGCAGCCATTTTATTTTCAACAGGTCTAATAGGGACTGGATTTGCTATTCAACTTGAATCATTATATGGCTACTATTTAACGTATGGATTAATTAGTGGAATGGGATTGGGAATAGGTTATATAGCACCGGTATCTACATTAGTTAAATGGTTCCCAGATCGCCGTGGTTTAGCTACCGGCATGGCAGTTATGGGGTTTGGTGCAGGTGCATTAATTTGTAGCCCAGTAGCCAACTATTTAATTGAGAACGTTGGATTATCACAAACATTTTTCATTCTAGGCATCACATATTTTATCCTCATGATTTCAGGAGCATTATATATAGCTCGACCTGAAGAAGGATGGGTACCAGCTGGGATGAAGGAAGCGTCAGAAAAAGGAAAAGTAAAAATCAAAGCTGACCTTGCTCAGCTTACTGCTAACGAGGCAGTAAAAACAAAACGATTTTGGATGTTATGGTTAATGATGTTTATTAACATATCTTCAGGAATCATGCTCATTTCAGTTGCTTCACCAATGGCTCAAGAAAAAGTAGGTATGACAGCTGTAGCCGCTGCAAGTATGGTTGGTATTATGGGCTTCTTTAACGGTGGTGGACGCATCGGCTGGGCTACTGCATCAGATTATTTAGGTAGAACAAATGTGTTTACCATATTTTTCTCAATTCAACTCGTAGCATTTTTAATCTTACCAACAGTTTCTAGCCAGGCGATATTTGTTACATTAATTTTCCTTATTTTAACCATTTACGGTGGAGGATTTGCCTCTTTACCAGCATTTATAGGAGACTTATTCGGTACAAAGCAATTAGGTGCAATTCATGGGTATTTATTAACATCTTGGTCTATGGCAGGCGTGTTTGGACCAATGCTCGTATCATATATTAAAGATACAACAAACAGTTATAATGCTACATTTTATATATTTGCAGCATTTTTAACAATCGCGTTAATTACTTCTTTCCTTATCCGTATGGATATTAATAAAATTAAAGCGCAACAAAAGCCAGCTTCTCAAAAAGGTAATTTAAAGCAACAAGTTGCACAGTAATTTAAACAGAAAGCTCTTGTCGTTACCTTAGTTGCTAGAGGTTTGTCTGTGAGACATCATTTTAAAAAGATGCCACGAATCCCTAAGTGTTTAAGAAGTTATATCAAAATGCGCAAACAACGAAACCGATTGAGCAGGTTTTTCTTCCTGCTCTTTTTTTGTTTTTCAAAATTTGGAATTTATTTGGTTGGAAAACAATCTTCAATGTTGAATAATTCCCTATTAAAGTAATGGGTGGGTGCAAGTCATTGATGTGTAAAACGATATTGTTAACTTCGGTGATTTTAAGAAATGGAAAATGTTATTCAAGACTTCAAAGCTAGTAATCATCCTGTAATAATTATGAGACATGTAAATGATGAAGAAGAAAGTCCGTAATTCCAAGCTTAGACATTTAGAATTTTATTGGAACTTTTTACATCGGTTGAATGCTATTGAAGTATTAGACAACGATGAATATGTAGAAGGATATAACAAAGAAAATATCTCATAAGCGAAGGGATGCCTCGGCATCCCTTTTGTTATTCACCAGTAATTTGAATAAACACTACCTTCAAGTAGTTACCTTCTTCAAACTCTTTCACCGTTCTAAAGTCTTCTGGGAGAGAAAATTGTTCAATTATTTTGTAGCGTCTCCCCATTTCTTTAAAAGCAATTTCAATAAACTTTTTAAATTTATTCATATTAAAGGCACTTGAATTCGTTGAAGCAACGATCATCCCGTTATGTTCGGTAATTAAAATAGCTTGTTTTATTAAATCTGTATAATCCTTCGCTGCGCTAAAAGTAAATTTCTTTGATCTGGCAAAACTAGGCGGGTCTAGTATGACTACATCAAATTTTTTCTCCTTTTTCACAGCATACTTAAAGTATTTAAAAACATCCTCTACGATGATGTCGTGTTCTTTATAGTTAATGCTATTCACTTCAAATTGTTCTATTGTTTTACTTAAGCTTCTATTAGCTAAATCAACACTCGTTGTTTTTGATGCACCACCCGAAGCCGCAAAGACCGAAAATGCGCCAGTGTAGGAGAACAAATTTAACACTGATTTTCCTTCTACATATTTATCTCTAACAGTTTTCCTTACCTCTCTTTGGTCTAAAAAAACACCAACCATCGCTCCATCATCTAAGTACACGGCAAAATGAACACCGTTTTCCATTACTAAAATTGGAAACTGCCCTCTTTCACCAGTTACAAAGCCATCCTCTTCAATATATTTACCGTCTGTTGCAAACCTTTTTTTCTGGTATATCGCTTTATAGTCAACAAGCTCACTTAACGCGTTAATGACATATTCGCGAAATGTATATATGCCTTCACTATACCAATTAATGACATAGTAGCCATCGAAATAGTCAATTGTTATACCACCTAAGCCGTCACCTTCCCCATTAACAACCCTAAATGCAGTTGTATCTTCCTTACCGAAAAAATGACTTCTTCCATGAAGCGCTACTTTAATTTTTTCCTTAAAAAACTGTTGATTAAGCTGTTCACCATTATTTCGGGTTAAAATCCAGCCAAATCCTTTGTTTTGTTTGCCATAATAGCCTCTTCCGATAAATGAGTTTCGATCATCGACAACCTTAACAATTGTGCCCTCTTCTTTTAAATCATTAATATTGACAAATGCTTCTTTCGTAATAAGCGGATAACCATTTTTAAATTTGTTTATAAATTTTGGTTTTACCTTTAAACGTATCTCAGCAGCCATCGTGTCATCCTATCTTCAAATTTTTATTATCATTATGTTAGTAACAGTTTTGCCATCTTATCCTACCACAAAACAAAAAGCATGTCGTAGAAATGTATAATCTACAACATGCTTTAATATTGAATGATTACAACTCTTACCTAATATTTCACATCATAATAACGACTAGACTTCATGTCATGTGTTTCTAACGAGTTCAGATGCCAAGTAAAACAACAATCAATGTGTATATTCATACCAAACTGAATCATATGCTGGTGTTCCAATTGTATATGTGTAGAAAAATTCAATGGTATCACCCGTTGTTAAGCCATTAATTGTATACTCCCACGTCCCAGCATTATTTGTCGTACCGACATTTTGCTGTGCACCACCATTAATCGTATAATGTAAGTCTACAAAATTAGAAGCTTCTCCTGTTGGTGTAAAATGAAATGTCGCACTACCACCATTGTTTTCAATGTCGATTGTAAAATCTTCATGACTAATTGTTCCGTTATCTGGATTTCCGTCTATTGGTGGCGCCTCTGTTGTAACATCTATTGTACTTCCAGCTGATTCATTACCAGCAGCATCTCTTGCAATCACTTCAAAAGAATAAGCCGTATCTCCTGATAGTCCGATAATTTGATAGGTAGTTAATGCTGTATTATCAACGTACACTCCGTCTTGGTATATATCATAACCCACTACTCCGACATTATCAGAAGCAGCCTCCCAATTAATTGTAATAGTCGTTTCACTTTGTGCAGTGCTTATAAGACCCTGAGGAGCGGTTGGTGCTTCTACATCATTTGGTGGACTTCCTGAACCCGATCCTGCTATATAACTGTACGTTTCAGACACATATGCAGGTTGACCTAATGTGTAAGTATAGGAATGATCTACTGCATCACCTTCGCTCAACCCTTGAATTGTATATTCCCACGTCACACCATTTTCGATCATCCGTACGTTTTGCTGTGCACCATTATTAATTTTATAATGTAAATCAACGAAATTAGAAACATTACCAGTTGGTGTGAACTTAAAAGTGATATCTGTTCCTTGGTCAATTATATTAATCGTATAATTATCTGTAACAATCTCATTATTCCCACCACTACCTGGTGTTGCATCAGTTGTTACTATTAATTGATTACTAGCTACAGATTCATTCCCTACTGCGTCTTTTGCAATGATCTCAAATGTATAGGTTGTATTTGCTGTTAAGCCAGTCACTTGGTACGCTGTCGCTGTTGTCGATCCAACATATACACCATCTTGATATATATCGTAGCCTTCTACCGCTATATTATCTGTTGCTGCTATCCATGTTAAATCTACTGTCGTCTCACTCTTACTTGAATAGTCCACATTTGTTGGCGCAGTTGGTGCTTCATTATCATCAGGAGCAGGATCTGTTGTTACGATTAAACTATTGCTTGGATTTGATAAATTACCTGCTGCATCTCTAGCAATGACTTCAAATGTATACGTCGTTTCACCTGTTAATCCAGTAATTTGATACGTTACACTTGGTGTGCTTGCTATTTGCTCACCATCTTGATAAATGTCATAAGCCACTACGCCAGTATCGTCCGTAGCCTCTGTCCATGTTAAATCTACTGTCCTTGCTGTTTTTCCAGACAACTGGAGATTTTCTGGTGAGCTAGGAGCTTCTATATCAGGATCTGTATTACCTCCACCAGGAGGTGTTGCAGAACAGTTACCACCAGGGCTAACTGCAGTTTCTTGAGCCATTGCGTTAGCTGGGACTACTAATTCAAAGCAATCAGAGAATGTTACTGTTTGCTCAAAATCTGATGCATTGTAAGCAACGTATGTGTTATTCCCATCTTTGGAGAATACAGAATATAATGGGCTATTCGCTGTAATATCAAAGTTTGGTAAGCCATACACATCTAAAGATCTTATCCAATGATACGTATGCGCCCTCGTTTCACCAAACTCTACTCCAACCGCTGGGTCTACTTCTGAATCCTCATCCTTCCATTTTGCTAACGCTTCCGCTGGATCATACAATGCATAGTATGACACTAAAATGTCCTGCCACGTATCTGGATTATCTAGACCCTGCCAACCATATTGAGCTTTTTTCTGTAAATAGTTTGGAAACTCCGCATACGTATTATCGTAGTTACGCTTCACATAATTTGGATCCCTACCTAGGTAAAGTGATGCAGGTGTAATCGGTAACATCTGAATCCCATGTGCTTCTATTGGATTCTCTGTCCACCAAGTAGTATGGTTATATTTGCCTCCCCATACCATTACTGCATCATCATTTGAAAACTCTGGTTCAAATACATCTCCATAAATGTCAAACCAATAATTATTAATAGCTTGCTGCTCGGTTGTGAACATATAAATTCCAGCATCTCTTATTTCTGAATTCCCTGTAGCTTCGCCCCAAAGTATGAGTGAAGCCCATGCATTCATCGCTTCAGATGAAGACTCATGGTTGTTCCCGCCATATCTCCAATCATCTGCATCTATGAAGCCCATGCCATTTGCCCAAGAGTGACCAGCATATGGATCGAAGTTTCTTAGAAATGGGTAGTCATCTGAATTACGATCTACTGTAGCGATGTCATCAACTAACTCATTAACCATACCTCCCCATTGTGAGTTACTATCCCAAGCGTTTGCTGTGTTTGGTTCCTGTAGAGCAACTTGTGCTGCTGCATAAATCCAATAACCCCAATGGAAATGGTGGTCATTTAATTCCGTATCTGAAAAATAATTTGCACTATAACCAATTAACGTTTTCCAATGGTCATCATAATAAAAATAATTGTCTTCAATTGGTTGCCCAGCTTCATTATATTTTGTCGGTGTAAACCACCATTCTAGTGTTGATTTAATTGAGTCAATAAATTCTCCCTTTTTATGTTCGTCGTTTAGTTGATCGGCAATTGGCATGATATTAGAATTACGTCCTAAATTTTTCCCCATCCAATACGTATCATAGCCGCCATTACCACCATCTGCTCCAGCTTGAACAAAATTTGGATTTAAAGACATTCCATAATCAAAATATTGCCTTACATAATCTTCTAATTTTGCAATATCAGCAGGATCTGTAAGCTTTGGCATTGTCGGTAATATTCCGTTGTAAACGTATTGTGTACTAAAAGACGTTCCAGAAATCGCTTTCATATTTCCCCGAATTGAATCGTATTCGTATAAATGCGCTGAGTTTGGAATAAGAGGGTTGTTTCTCCATTGATGTGGATATAACGCTGTAATTGTCTCTCTATTGGCACCTTCCATTGGTGTAGTTGTAATTGTATAATCCGTCGTTAACGTACTACTTGCTTCATGATAATTCCAATCTACTCTTGTATCTGTAATAAACGCAAAAGCGCGTTCTTTATAGAAGTTAAATGTGTTTTCACTACCGTCCGGTAAGCCAGCAACTGTAAAGTAATTTTTCCCATCTGGTAAATCTGCAACTACTTCAGTTCCATTCATAGTCCATGTAGAACCTGCTGGAGCATATAGCCCATAGTAGTTTGTTTGACCATTATTATCTACGGATAACTGTAGATATGCATTATCATGCTTTACAATCGTTGTTGGGTTTTTAAAAACAACTTTAGGCTCGCCACCCTCAAATGTGAAGTATGCATATGGACTTCCATGAGCAATCGTAGCTTTCATATTTTTACTACCGTCTGGACTTGCCATTAAAATGTCAGCCGCCCAATCAGAAAGTTTATCTGCTCGTGCATCTACCGGAGAAAATGTTGTCGCTTGAACCTCAAGATCTATTTGTCCAGGTCTATGCTCCCTTTCTAGTTCATTTTCTCCATCCAATAATGTATTAACAGTTTTAGGAGGGTTACTTATTTCGAAACCAGTTGGAGTTGCTTGGTATGACAAAGGGTGTGCATATAATGCCCCTGAATATTGATACCATAATACTGAGCTAATCCAGTCATTTGTAGGTAATGGCTTCCCATCTAAATTACTTGTTGAATAGTCAAAATCCTGTGGCGTTCTTCTTGGGTGAAGTTCCCACCCATACAATTGCGTCCCTTTGGCAACTGTAGAATATCCACCTGCACCCACGGGTACATCATTTTCTGAAATTTCGGCTGTAGCTGGTAAAGATGGGAGCATCATAGACGCACTAATTGTAACCGCTGTCAAAACAGATAATATTTTTTTAAATTTCACTCAACACACCCCGTTTAATAGAATATAGCAAAATAATCATAAGAGTTTAAGTTTACTAAATGTTTCGTAAATTTAAATTACAAGACTTTAAAGTGAACACAAAGTTACTAGTTTCCCCCCCTCTATAAAAAACTACACCGTTTTAAATACGCACGACCGTTACATGAATATCATTGCAAAATACATCATATTTGTATATGCAACTTTCGTCATAAATTGTCGAATAATGCTAAAGAACGAATTTTTTCGTGAAACTATTCACTATTTATAACGATGCTCCATGAAATCGTATGTTTAAAACGTGTAATTAATTTAAAACATATGGGATTTGCCTTAAAATATGCCTAGAAACCTTAATATAGTAAAAATATTTCGTGAGTGTTTTACAATCTAGGTAATTTTACCGAAAAAAATAAAATTACAAATAACTACTGACGCGAAATAATTTCGAAAAGAATAATTATAGACTAGCTAAGAACTTTGAACCCTGCCTCCACCATCAAAACATAAAAAAAGACATAGAAAAAAGCAAATAGCAGCTCGCTACCTATTGCTTTTTTCTATGTCTTTAAATTTAGTTATTATTTTTCTAGTATAATCGACAAGCTGTTGATTTTCCTGAACGCTAAATACCATAATAGCTTTTTCAAAAAATGTAATCGCCTCATCAAATCGTTCCAGTTTATTTAATGTAAGAGCCTTATAATATAATAATTGACCATGTAAATATAAGCTATCATTTTCCTTACAAAGGTTAATTCCTTTATCAGCTACTTGAATAATCTCTGTATATGACCCGGACAGATACAACAGACGAATATAATTGTAATAAACTTTTTGCACTGTCTGAATTTTTATTGCAGCTTGATATCTCTTCACAATATCAAAAGCTTGTAGAAAATATGGTTTTGCCTCAGGCCATTTTTTTTCTTCAGTATGAATACTTGCAATGGCAACTAAAGCTTCAATGTCCTCTGAATGATACAAACCTTGAGTATGTTCATCTGTAGATAAAGTTTGATTTAAAATTTCTATTGCTTCTTTTGCGTCATGGTCAAGAAAATAACAACACAGCCCTTTATGGTAATTCATAAATTTTTGCATTTTAGTAGAACTCATGAACGGATTTTGTTCCTGTTTTTTTAATAACTGACGTATTTCTGTATAATCATTTTTATCCCTTGCCTCTTTTATGAGCTTTATCAATTCGTCTTGATACTGGTACATTAAATTTTCCTGAACATCAAAGAAATAATTAATATCAACTCCTAATCGAATAGCGAAGGCATGTAATATTGTTGCAGATGGGGATATTTCACCTTTTTCAATCATGCTTATATAAGACTGAGTACATATCCCTTCAGCTAACCTTTTTTGAGAAATTTTTTGAAACTTTCTCAATTCTCTAAGGTTTGATGCTATTTTCGGTAATAGGTTCTCTGTATCCATGAAAACAAATTCCCCTTTCCATAAAAAATCAATATGTTTATATCAGTTGACGAATTCTGAAGAAATTACGAGCATGATAGTCCTAATCTCGCATAATACTCATTTATCGCAAATTTATCGTTAGACGGTATATAGTAAAATATAATTAATTATTGAGAGGTGGGATATGTTATGAAACGTGTGAAGAAAATCATTTTAACACTTTCTGTGAGTCTAATAATTGTTGGTGCATTAGGATCAACAGCTCTAGCGTCTCCAGAAGATGAGAATTTACCACCAATATTATCTATTACTAGTACAAAATAATTAGATTAGGAAATATAACACCGCTAATAATTGGAAAGCGGTGTTTTTTTGGTTGTTTTTGCATAGACTGTTGTTTTTCATACTGATAAAAAAACACTAATACAATTTACTTCTCTAAAATGATAAGTATTGATTAAAACGACACTCTTACTTTCTAGTTTATGAACTATAACAACAAAATTTACGAAAAGATCCTTATTTTTTAAAAATTCTGAAGAAGTTTATGTAGTACTAGTCTACCATAAACAGTATCTTTCTACTATAAATATATTTATGTAATTAGCACCTTAACAATGTTGTAAAGAAACATGGCTCAAATACTTGTAAGCCAGACCTAATTAACTACCAAAACAGTTTATTGTGACAACTACTGCTAATGATATTCATCCTTTTCATCCTCATCTTTATCCACACTCATCAAAGCCTTTGCCAAATTAGGTTTATTTCTTATTAATTTTAATAAATACTTCACCACAACCCCTATTTACCTGTTCATATATTATTAAAAATACAACAAATTTATGAAAAGAGTCTGCAATGAATACATGCCCATTCTATATATAAACGCTAATAGAATTAGTTCATTAGTCTCTTTTTTATGCTATTTATAGTATTTTTTACCTATAACTTAAGTATCTTTTTCTGCTACAAATGTCAATTTTTTTCGCCATACATTGACATCCATTTACATAATCGTACAATAAGATTAGAATTTACCACTCTAGGCTTCAAAAGGTGTATAATGATGATTAATACTACTCTAGTAAGTATTTAATACCATTCTATCTGATAAACAATAATTTATTCATACATTGAGATAGGAGAGAAAATGATGGCCAAGGATACAAAGAGCAATTCAAGAGGTTGGTTAAAAGGAGTCCTATCTAATCAAAGTCAACCTGAACAAAACAATATAAATATGGAAGAAGATGTTTCCCAAGAAATGATTGAAGAATCATCTATTGATGAAGAATTCAAAGAATTCGAACAATCTGAAACAACTAGTAAGAAAAACTTATTATCAAAAGATGATCAAGACAAAGTAGCCTTAGATTTAATAGTTTCTCTAGAAAATATGCTACATGACCGACAATTGATTCAATATAAAAATAAGGGACTTGAAAGCCAATTGTATTCGGCGAATGAAATGATAGGCCGCTTAAAACATAGCCAAGTAAAGAAGGAACAAATTTTATTAGATAAAGATAAGGAAATTCGTGAATTAGAATCTAACCTTACTAACAAACAAATGAGTTATGATCAGCTACTTGAAGATTTTAAAGACTATCAAAGTTCGTCGAAAATAGAGTTTGGAAATATAACAAACCAACTTGAGAAAGAAACTAATAAATATAACAAACTCAAAGAAGAATCAACTAACAAGCAATATGAACAAATGATGTTAATAAAAGACTTTGAAGAGAAAATTAGAGATTTAGAAGTAGAGAATCACAAGGTTGTAGAACAATACAAACAAAGCCAAGATGAAAAAGCAGAATTAATGCAAACAATTAATGATTTTACGGATCGGCTGTCTTTTTCTTTCTCTCCAAAAACAACTACATCTACTACAACAGAGTAAACATGAGCATGTAGCTCTTTAGTTACCTCTAAGAGAAAGGGGACAGTATGTCAGTCTATCATAGTAAGCTATTAGAACTATTATCAATAGAAAACAATCTGAACAAATCTTTTTTACGAGTCAAATATTCTTTTGAAATAGATATTGAACTCCTTTGGGAAATTGATACTGAAACAGCTATGAGCTTAAAAGAATCGACTGATTTTTCTGGGAAATTTAAATATAGAATGTCCTTTCACACCTCTTGGAATTCAAATATACAGCAACATAGAAGCTACATAACGAGAACATATAGAGACAATAGTGAAAAAATCTATTTCTCCTGCTCTGATGAGTATGTACGAGGACTAAACGCTTTTAAACATTCCAAACAAATCAATCAAATTTTAAATGATAAGCTACAACCCGCACGTAATACTGAAGTAAAACAAGAAGGCGAAATACATCCCAAAGGAAAAATTCTTAATAATAGAAAGCATAAGGTTGCTTGGATTACCGTTGCCTCATTTATTGTCATTTCTACTATTTTGCTAGGTTTTTCTAACAATTCGTACTTTAATCTTTTGTCTAGTAAAACTCCTGTGCTAGCAGAGAGTGTTGAAAAAGAAACTATTGAATCACTTCCAAAGAATGAAGAATCACCTGCAAAGGAAGAAATAAAGAAGAATCAGAATATTATATCCGAAATTCCATTTGTGCAACTGAATGATGCAATTACCTTCAGCATCCCTGATGGCAAGGTAGCATTAACCTTTGACGACGGTCCTTCTAAATATACTACAGAGATTATAGACATATTAAAGAAGCATACGGTTGGTGGTACGTTCTTTTTCACCGGTGTGAATGTTAAGAAATATCCTGAATACGTAAAGTATGCACAATCTAACAATTATTCGATCGGTAGTCATTCAATGTACCATAAAGAACTTACAAATCTCTCCCTACACAATCAAGAACATGAAATCATCCAAGCAAATCTATTAATTGAAGAACTAACGAATGAGCCCGTAACTCTATTTAGGCCTCCTTATGGTTCAAATAATGAGTCAACTATTGAGTTATTGGAAAAACATCAACATAAGATGGTACTTTGGAATAAGGATCCAAAGGATTGGAAGGTTCAGAGCTCAAACGAAATCATTAACTATATTCGAAGCTCAAACCCTTCCGGATCTATTATTCTTCTCCATGAATCACAAGCTGTTATAGACGCACTGCCAAGTATAATCAGTTTTTTACACGATGAGGGTTTAGAAGTTGTAAGCTTAAAATAATTGAAGTGAAATATAGTAAATGTGGAGAGTTATTTTATACCTTAATGGAAGACTAAAAAGGGGGTTAATTGGTCCCCCTTTTGACACAACCATTCCCCTGTCTAACATCTTCAAATATTACAGTTATACTTAGCTAAATACTTCTCTATTCGAATGCATTTCCTATATCAAGTATAAGGACCGCATACCTCAATGCAAATAAGATTGAACTACACGTAAAACATAATTATGTAACAGCTCTTGTCGTAAACTTTGTTGCTAAGTTTTTTACATTGTTGGTCATCGTTGTCCAAGAAAAGGTGCCACGAACTCTAGTTGTGTAGGTGTTTACCTCTTAAAGCAACAACAGCCAATCATTACATCTGAAAAATCCGCCATGACCATATTCCTCCATTAATATAGCGAAAAATAGCATAGTAGATTTTTACTTACTTGTGATAAGATGATTAAAAGAATAGGCTCTTTTCGTACTTTGTTTCTACTATCACCAAATTTGCACCATAAAAAGTGGCTTTGTATGTTAGCTATCAAGTTACAGAAAAATGTGCCATGGTCTAACAAATATTACGAAAATAGCCAATAAGAAACAAAGGAGATTATTCTCTTGCAGAAAATCGTAGTTTTCATACTTAGTTTTGTTTCTATCATCCTATTCTATTTCACATTTCTTTCGGCCAGTAAAGTATTTCGAACTGATTGGCAATTACCAGAGACATTAGCCAAGGCAGAGTCAGACTATCGACTAGTTCTAATTACCCAAGATCTAGATACGCCATTTTGGGTTAAGGTTGGGGAAGGTGCACTTGAACAAGCACAAAGTGAAGAGGCAAGCCTTGAGATTTGGGGCAGTTATGGTAATAACAAAGAGGACTTCTTGAAGCAAATTGAACTTGCTATCTATTCACAAGTTGATGGGATCATTGTTCAAGGCTATGATACAGATGATTTTAAAAATTTAACGAAGATCAAAGCTGCATCGTATGGAATTCCAATTATTACAGTTGCTAATGACGTTCCTATGAATGAGAGCCTAAGACGGACATATGTCGGCTCTGACCAATACTTAGCAGGGCAGTTAATAGCTAAGCAGTTAATATCAGACATGGGCGACAAAGGGGAAGTGATACTCATGTTTGACCGTCAGCATCAGTATTATCAAGACCAACGGTTAAAAGGTATAAAAGACGTTTTAAACTCGTTTCCACACATAGATGCAATTGAAGCAGAAACATCTCTAACTAGGGAAAGCGTTAATGCGACAACAAAAGGTATGTTGAATAAGTTTCCTCATGTCGATGCTTTTATCGCTGTGAATGCCAATATTTCTGAAACAATGGTTCTTGAGATTGAGAGCAGATCACAAGTCGAGCCTTACTATATCTATTCTTTTGATGACGACCGAGAGTCGTTATCACTTCTTAAAGAAGGAAAGCTCGACGGAATGATAGAGCAATCCCCTCAGGAGATGGGAAAAATGAGTGTAAGTCTTATTACGCAATGGCTGAAGAATGAGAAAGAGCAACTTAATTTAGATGGCTATTTCACAGATATAAAAGTTGTAAAGGCAATAGATGTGCGATGAACAGTCTACAAAAGAAAATATGGGCACTCGCCACAGTCATTCTATTCATCATGGTCGCAATTTGGATTTCACTCACCTATTATAATCAAAAAACGCAAAATCAATATAATGATATACTTGAACGCTATTTAAGTATGAATGAGGTATCAAGTGTCAGTCAGCAAATGGTCACAGATTTGAACAACTATTTACTCAATCCTTCATTTGCAAATTTGGAAGCGCTTCAACTTAACGTAAATAAACTTCAAAATAAAAAGGATGAAGTGTCTAAATTTAGAAATAACCAAAATGATTTTGCCTTAACCAATTATGAAAATTTAATCGATAGTCTCATTGAAGCAACGGAACGCTCGCTTCTGTTCCGTACAGAGAAAGAAACAGAAGATTATTTAGAAGTATTAACAGAAGCTACGCACATATCTAAATATATATCTGAGATGACACTCACATTAATTGACAAAGAGCTAAACACGTACGATCGTTTCTATCGTGGAATTATTGAACAATCAGAAGAACTGAAAAAGCTTGGAATTTGGCTGTTATTGTTAATTACCTTGTTGCTCGTACAATTTACTTACTGGTTCTCCTTGAGAATTACTAGACCAGTAAAGAAGTTGACCCAAGCCGCTATTGAATTATCAAAAGGACGATTCAATTCTAAAATTGAAGTTGATTCCAATGATGAAATTTCGTTTCTCGCAAAGATGTTTGATCGTATGCGAATTAATATAAATAACTTTCTACTGGAAGTACAACAAAATGCACAGCTCGAAAATGAACTAAAGGAGAACAAGCTCTTACTACAAGAAAGCCAGCTCCATAGTTTACAGAGCCAAATGAACCCTCATTTCTTGTATAACACCCTTAATACGCTTTCTAAAAAGGCGTATATGGAAGGCTCAGAAGAAACTAGTGATCTTATAGTAAGCGTTGCCAGCTTGTTGCGCTATAATTTAAAAAGCTTAGACAAATCTACTACTCTTGCTGAAGAGGTTAATATTCTTCAGCAATATATTGATATACAAAAAGCAAGATTTACCGAACGCCTACAATTTCATATGAATATAGACGAAAAATGTCTAGGTTTACAAATTCCAAGGCTAACGTTGCAGCCAATCATTGAAAATGCGGTAATACATGCTATTGAGCCAAAAGAAGAAGGTGGCATCATTTGGTTCCGTGCAATCAACAGTACTGACGAAGTGACAATTGAAATTGAGGACGATGGCCCTGGGATGAACGAACATAAAAGGAAGCAAATATTAGAGGGTAACAGTATTGATACCGAAGGACACTCAACTGGGATTGGCATGAGTAATGTTGGTAAACGGTTACGACTTTTCTATGGCTATGAAAATATCATGGATATTGAAAGCACGCTTGGAATAGGTACAAAGGTTGTGTTGAAAATTCCGAAGAAAAGGAGAATCGAAAAAGATGGTGAAACTCCTAATCGTTGATGATGAACAAGTAGAACGAGAAGGTCTAAAATACATTCTAGAAAAAAACTTCTCCGGTCTTGTTATAGAGCAAGCAAAAAATGGACAAGCAGCTATCCAGATAGTCGAAGAATTTTCACCAGATTTAGTCTTAATGGATATTCAGATGCCAGGAATAAATGGGCTTGAAGCAATTGAGCGAATTAATAAAGATCATCCGAATATTAAATTTATTATGATCACTGCTTTCGCCAAGTTTGATTATGCCCATACAGCAATGAAGCTAGGAGTGAAGGACTATTTACTGAAACCAAGCAAGACGAGTGAAATCATAGACACGGTCGGAAAAGTATTGAGCCTACTCGAACAAGAAAGAGAATCCATGGCGATAAGTACGTTTCAACAGCATGCTCTTCAAAAAACATTACCCATCGTTGAAACTGATGTAGTGACACAACTGCTCTTCGACCATATGCATGACATACATTTAGACGAGTTAATTCAACTATTAGATATTCAAATGTCAAACGAAAAATTTGTAATGAGCGTCTTGCTTCCAAAAGGAGCAGAACGTTTCTATTCAGCTATCAAAGAGAAGGTAAGAAAGACAGAACGAGGTTGGGTTGGAGCCTTATATGGTCGCCAATTGCCAATTATCGTGTTCAGACAACAAGAGAAATCATTTCGTTTACAAGCAGTTTCTCTTGCTCAAGCCATTCTATCTATTCCGAAATCTACTAATAACACGAGTTGGTTTATCGGCATAGGAAATGTATGTCATTCATTAGACAAAATACGCCATTCTTATCAGGAGTCACTTATAGCAACCAAAGAGGCGAAGCCTCATGTAAGATTCCGTTTTTATGCTGATTTACCTACACATGATGAGAACTCAGAGGATCAAAATTTAAAACAACTGGAAAAGAAGCTATTTGATCAAGTTCGAAATGGGAAATGGGAAGAATTCTCTTCATACGTGATTAATTTAATCCACCGCTATGAGAGTGAAAAAACAAACGTAATGCAATCACAGCAACGTGTACTAGAGTTGCTTTGGATTGCATCTCGCGTGTTAACTGAACTGGGAGTTGAGCCTTATACCCCTTTGTTCTCGACACAAATACATGATTTTCGACAGCTTCAAGCTGAGACAAGTTATTTACTAGATTATATGTGGCAGTCCTATGTAGATTATTGTAGTCAATTAGAAGATGACACTATTCAACAAATTAAGCAGTACATTATTGAACATTCTCATAAAGAAATTTCACTAGATAAAATCGGACACAAAGTTGGATTAAGTCCTATTTATATTAGTAAGATGTTTAAAGAACAGCTTGGGGTGAACTACATCAGCTTCCTAACAGAATGTCGCATCGAAAAGGCGAAGAAGCTGATGATGAATCCTGATAAAAGCTTAAAAGAAATTACATTCGAAGTCGGTTATCACGACCCAAACTATTTCAGTAAAGTGTTTAAAAAGCTGTGTGGCGCTTCACCGACCGAATATCGTAAATCACTTATCGGAATGAAGGAATAACCAAGTCGTTAAAAAACTTCAACATTTTCGTTATCGGTGGAGGATATGCTTCATCTGATTGACAAATCCACTTGTATCGCTGAGAGCTAAAACTATTAAAAAAGTTTTCCTTTCAGTAGAAAAGGAGCGAATTTATCCTATGAAACGGTTATTTTGTCAAGGAAGTCTACTATTGTTCTTTTTGGCTCTGCTTGCAATGACTACAGCATGCTTAAATGAAAGAGATTCGACAACAAATTCGACTCTGCCAGAACAAGAACAAACGACATTTGAATCTGTAGATGAGGAAAAAAAGCTTAAAATTGGCTTTTCTATGGATACATTATTGGAGGAGCGTTGGTTAAGAGATAGAGATCGCTTCAAAGAAGCAGTAGAGGCACTTGGCGCAGAAGTAGAAATCTTTGCTTCAAATGGAGACGATGCCTTGCAAATCTCACAAGCAGAAAAATTAATTAGTCTAGGCATCGACATACTCGTCGTTGTTCCTCACAACGCAGAATCAACAGCAATGATCGTTGAAAAGGCCCATTTGGCTGGTATTAAGGTACTTTCCTATGATCGACTAGTGAAAAACGCTAAGCTTGATTTATACGTATCATATGACAATGAACAGGTAGGTGAGCTTCAAGCGAAAGCAATTACATCATTGGTTCCAACAGGAAAGTATGTATATATTGGCGGAGCAGAAACAGATAATAACGCCCATTTATTTAGAAAAGGAGCATTTAACGTCCTCAAGCCATTCATTGACAGAGGAGATATTACGATTGTATATGACCAATGGACGAAAGATTGGTTACCTGAAAATGCTTATGAAAATATGAAAGCAGCTTTAATAGCGAATAATAATCAGATTGATGCTGTCATTGCTGCAAATGATGCAACCGCTGGAGCTGTCATTCAAGCACTCGCTGAACAAGGGCTTCTAGGTAAAATCCCAGTTTCTGGTCAAGATGCTGAGCTTGCTGCTGTTCAACGAATCGTTGATGGAACACAAACAATGACTGTTTATAAGCCAATTATTGATTTAACCGAAAAAGCTGCTGAGCTTGCTGTTAAGCTAGCAGAAGGTCAAGTTGTTGATGTTCAGACTACCATTAATAATGGGAAATTCGAGGTGCCTTCTGTTCTCCTTTCACCAATTGCAGTAAATAAGCATAATATCGATGAAACAATTATCGCTGACGACTTTCATTCTATTGAAGAAGTATACGACAGATAACAAAAGAATTTATTATTCACAGACCGCCAGGATGCATCCTGGCGGTTTTTTACCCTTCCAGTAGATACGCATTTTTATAAGTAGGTTAGCAACTTACTAAACTAATATTAAAAAAATACAGATAATATTAAAATTGTGCTAATAGAAAGCGTTTTCATCATAATGCCTGACTGCTATATTGGAGTTATTAAGACACAACTTAAATTCGAAAGGGGATTTTTGATGAAAAAGAGAATTATAGCGGCCATCGTTGTCATGATGCTTGCACTAGTAGCTGTAGGCTGCGGTAGTGCTACTACAGGAAGTGGTAACGATGTAAGTATCGGTATTGTTTTACCTACGAAAGATGAACCTAGATGGGTACAAGATGAGCAAAGGTTTAAAGATGCATTAGCAGATTCAGACTACTCAACAGAAATTTTATTTAGCCAAGGATCTTCAGCTAAAGAAAAAGAAAATGTTGAAACATTACTTAACAAAGGAATCGATGTCTTAATTATCGCTCCACAGGACGGGGCAGCTGCAGCGGGTGCAGTAGATGCTGCTAAAAAGGATGACGTTACTGTCATTGCATACGACCGCCTTATTACTGGAACTGAGGCTGTAGATTATTACGTTACATTTGATAGCATAGCGGTAGGTGCAGCTCAAGGACAATTTTTAATTGACAATGCTAACGGCTCAGGCACTCCTTTATATTTATATGCTGGAGCTGCTTCTGACAATAACGCATTCTTGTTTTTTGAAGGAGCTTGGAGCGTACTTCAACCAAAGATTGCTGATGGCACTTTTGTCATCGCAAACTCTAGCGAAGCAGAAGCTTTAAAAGATAAAGCTGAGCTTTCACGTGATGAAATGGGTAAAATCTTAGGACAGGTTACAACTAACTGGGATCCTAATGAAGCGAAAAATAAAGCTCAAACACATTTAACAGCTGTAGGAGCAGATATGAAGGGTGATGTTGCAGTTCTTGCGCCAAATGACGGAACAGCACGCTCTATCGCTGATGTATTTGGATCAGATCCTGAGGTTTCAAGCTATGTAGTAACTGGGCAAGATGCTGAAAAAGCTTCTATCCAATATATTATTGATGGTAAGCAAGCAATGACAGTATTTAAAGATGTTCGTACACTTGTAAAAGACGCAATTGGAATGGCAGTTGCTGTTTTAGACGGTGGTTCACCTGAAACAACTGGTTCTTATGACAACGGTAGCAAAGAAGTAGATGCAAAACAAACTGATGTAATCGTCGTTGAGGACGTTAACGTTAAGAGTGAGCTCATTGATTCTGGCTACTATGAAGAGAGCGAATTTGAAGGTCTAAAATAAAATGCGCATGCTTTATGGAAATAGTGATAGATACGTCTGTCACTATTTCTAATTATTTTAGTTGTTTTCGTAAGGGAGGTTAATCATGAGCGAGTATATTCTAGAAATGCATCAGATTACGAAGGAATTTCCTGGGGTCAAAGCGCTCAGTGATGTTAATTTTAAAGTAGAAAAAGGGGAAATACACTGCTTAATCGGTGAAAATGGAGCGGGAAAATCGACGCTGATGAAGGTGCTTAGCGGTGTGTATCCATACGGAACGTACGATGGTGACATTGTTTTTAATGGCAGCGTGCAAAAGTTTAACAAAATTAACGATAGTGTCGATACCGGAATCGCTATTATCTACCAAGAACTTGCGTTGTTTCCTGATTTATCAGTTTATGAAAATATATTCGTAGGTAATGAAGTGGACCGTGGTAACGTAATTGATTGGAATCAAACAATCGTCGAGTCCAAAAAAATGCTTGAAAAGGTAAATTTAAAAGTAAATCCTGAAACGTTAATTAAAGATTTGGGCGTAGGAAAACAACAGTTAATTGAAATTGCAAAAGCGTTAAGTAAAGAAGTAAAGCTTCTTATTTTGGATGAGCCAACTGCTGCACTTAACGAGGACGATAGCGAAAACTTACTGAATCTATTACGAGAGTTAAAGGGACAGGGCATTACTTGCATCATGATTTCACACAAGTTAAAAGAAGTCATCTCAATTGCGGATAAAGCAACAGTCATCCGTGATGGACAAACAATTTGTACATTAGATGCAGCCAAGGGAGAAATGACCGAAAACACTATTATTAAGAACATGGTCGGTCGAGAGATTACAGATATTTATCCGAAGAGAAGTAAGCAAAAATTTGGTACGAAAATTCTCGAATTAAAAAACTGGTCTGCGTATGATCCGAAAATTGGTCGAGATGTTGCTAAAAATGTCAACCTTCATGTCAAACAAGGGGAAATTATCGGTATTTCAGGTCTTATGGGATCCGGTCGTACTGAACTAGCCCTTAGCATCTTCGGAAACTCTAAATCTTATAAGCTACAAGGGGATTTAACCATTAACGAAGTGCCTCAAAATTTTAAACACACGAGTGATGCTATCAAAGCAGGAATTGCGTATGTCACTGAGGATCGTAAGGGTGATGGCCTTTTCTTACTTCAGGACATTAAGAATAATATCTCTGCGGCAAATATGAAAGGCATCTCTTCAAAAGGTATTATCAATGACAACGAGGAAATTAAAGTCTCAGAAAAATATAAAGCATCTTTAGGAATTAAAGCATCATCCGTGCAACAGCTTGTCGGTAAATTAAGTGGTGGTAACCAACAGAAGGTTTCGTTAGGTAAATGGCTGTTTGTTGGTCCTAAGCTTCTTATTCTAGATGAGCCGACACGAGGTATTGATGTTGGAGCAAAATTTGAAATTTATTCCGTCATGAACGAACTGATTAAGGAAGGAATGAGTATTATTATGATTTCTTCTGAGCTCGGAGAGGTTTTAGGAATGAGTGATCGCATTTATGTAATGGCAGAAGGAGAAATCAAAGGAGAGCTGCTAGCAAATGAAGCCGATCAAGAAAAAATTATGCAGCTTGCTACGCAATAGGAGGTTAAGTGTATGAAGTTATTCCATGAAGCAAAAGATTTAATAAAAGAAAACATTCGTGATTACGGTATGTATATTGCCTTAATTATTATTATGGTAACATTCACCATTCTAACAGATGGCTTATTTATGTCATCTCGAAATATTAGTAATCTACTAGATTCAGCTGGTTATATTGCTGTTTTAGCTGTCGGTGTTATGCTTGTTATCGTCATTCGTCACATTGACTTATCGATCGGCTTCTTAGCTGGATTTCTTGGTGCTATCGCAGCCATACTCCTCATGGAAGTTGGACTACCTGTATATGTAGTTATTCCTATTATTCTAGTACTTGGAATTTTAGCTGGCTTAAGTACAGGTTTTCTAGTAGCTAAAGTAGGAATTCCTTCCTTTGTTGCCACATTAGCAGGATGGCTCATTTTTCGAGGCGCAATCCTACTCGTAACTGAAAAATCTGGTACAATTATTGTTCAAAATGATGCTTTTAATGCAATTGGTAATGGATATATTCCCTCTATATTGCAAATTAACGGGTTACATTTTCTTTCATTACTTGTCGGTGGTTTAGGTATCATATTTTATATTTATAGCGCTATTTCGAACCGCAAAAACAAAATTCAGTACAATTTTGAAGTTGTTTCTAAGGAAATCTTCATTTTACAATTAATTTTTGTTTCAGCTATTATTGCGTATATTACATGGATTTTAGCAGGCTATAACGGCTTCTCTTGGACGGTTGTCATTATGCTGCTTGTTGTTATTCTGTATCATTTCTTTACGACTAAGACAGTGCTAGGACGCCATATTTATGCTGTTGGTAGTAACCCAGAAGCTGCACACCTTAGCGGAATTAACGTCAATAAAATTATCTTTCTCGTCTTCGGTTCAATGGGTATGTTATCAGCGCTATCAGGGATTCTATTCACCGCTCGTCTACAATCTGCTACAACAACAGCTGGTACATTATTCGAGCTTGATGCCATTGCAGCGGCATACGTCGGAGGTGTATCTGCAGCAGGTGGAGTTGGAAAAGTAACAGGGGCAATTATCGGTGCAATCGTTATGGCTTCCTTAACAAACGGTATGAATTTAATGGGGGTTGGAATCGCACCTCAATATATTATCCGTGGTGGCGTTTTAGCTCTTGCCGTTATCTTTGATGTCATGACTCGTAAGCAAAGAGCTTAATCGTTGTTAGAAATTAGCAGGGGCCAATCGAAAATTTTATATACAAGGGGCAGAACGATCAAAAAATGATTGTTCTGCCTTTTTATTTATCATTTCACCGTAGCATTGTCATGAACGGATACACCTTTCGGTTCAGGAACAAATATTAAAATAATTCCACCAATAATAAAGAGAACAATTAAACTAAAGACACCCATATTCGTATGTCCTGTTAGTTGTGAGGTGAGTCCGACTAGAAATGGTCCCATAATGGCAGCAAATTTACCGAAGATATTGTAAAAGCCAAAGAATTCATTGGCATTCTCTTTAGGTATGAGCTTAGCGAAGTAAGAGCGGCTTAACGCTTGAATCCCACCTTGTGACGATGCGACCAGCATAGCCAATATCCAAAAATCGAGTGTAGTTTGCAGAAAAAATGCGTAAATACAAACAATGATATAAATAATGATACCGACATAAAGCATTTTCTTACCTGTAAAGATATCCGCTAATTTCCCGTACAATATGGCAAATGGTGCAGCAACAACCTGTGTGACAAATAAGATAATGAGTAAGCTTGTAGCAGATATACCTAAATCTGTTCCGTATGCTGTAGACATGGAAATGATCGTCCCTACCCCATCAATATAAAAGAAATAAGCTAGCAAAAATAAAAATAACGAACGGTATTTTCGAACTTCCTTTACCGTTTTGGCTAGTCGCTTAAAACTATTTCTAACTGGTTTTGGTTCACGATCAATATAGTGAACTTGATAAACATGTTTTAATAATGGAATGGTAAAAATAAACCACCATAATGCTGTAATCATAAAGGCTATCTTACTTGCAACTGCTGTACTAATCGGTAGGATACTACTTTGAGATAACATGATGATAGCGATACTAACGATAAAAGGGATTGTACTCCCAATATAACCAAATCCAAACCCGTATGTAGACACACGGTTCATGCGTTTCTTTGGTGTGACATCTACTAAAAAAGCATTGTAAAAAATATTAGCTCCAGCAGATCCAATCGTTGCCACGGTATAACAAACTAGTAATAGCAGCCATTGATCACTCGGAATAAATGCTAATATCGCCGTTGAGGTCACACCTAAGAGAAGGAAGAATGTGAAGAACTTTTTCTTTAACCCTTGATAATCTGCAATCGTACCTAATATGGGACTTAACATTGCTAATATAAAGGTTGCAATCGCTATAGTATAGCCTAAGTAAGCAGTGGAATTTGCCGCAGAAATTCCACTATTCGTCGCAGCTTCTTTATAAAACAGGGGAAATATAGCTGTTGTAATAATAATGGAATATGCTGAATTTGCCCAATCATAAAAAATCCAACCCCGCTCAGCTTTTGAAAAACGCTTCATAACACTCCTCCCAACCTAATCAACTTAACTTTCATTTAAATGGCATACCAAAAGAATAAAAGTAGATTTACCATACCTTTTTCACGTCTAATAATCTTTCACTTCAATGAGTACTCTTTATCGTTATGAAGTAACTAATAACATGAGATCTTTAATCAAATTTGCTACATAATAGGCAAAAAAGAGGAATGTTGCATGGTCACAACCTTTTACAAATACTAGTTTGAAATCTCGTATGAATGTCTTCATTTGCTCGACAGATAAATGATCGTAATATGATTACTAAAGAAGCTTGTATATTTACTTAGGCAATAGATTATTTTCTAATTGATTCATTGACTTAAGTCAATGAATCATATTCATTTTTTCACTACAATACAATCAAAAGACTTAGGAGGGAATTATATGGAAGTATTACAGCAAGATGTAAATCAGCTTCGAAAATCAGCATTAATTGCAGGGATATCCTTGCTCATCATGACCGTAGCTGCATTTTTCTCATTTGGCTATGTTCATAGTTCTTTAATGATTAGTAATAGCTCAATTGAAACATTTAATAACATTTCAGCATCAACAGGATTATTTAGAGTAGCAATACTTGGTTGGTTAGTTATATTAATAACGGATATTATCGTTTCGTGGGCATTTTATATCTTTTTAAAACCAATACATGAAGGATATGCAACGCTAGCTGCTTGGCTTCGATTGATGTATACTGCCATACTAGCTATTGCCGTCTCAAATCTCATTCAAGTAGATAATCTCATTAAGTATAATAATGAGCTGTTGAATCAGCCTGACAGTCTTCTCGCTTCTGAAGTTATGATGTCTGTACTAGCATTTGAATCTGTTTGGTCGTTTGGGTTAATCGTTTTTGGGATGCATCTATTAATAGTGGGCTTTGTCGTTTCAAAAACTAAAACAGTTCCAAAGATCATAAGCATTCTACTTGTATTAGGGGGTGCAAGTTATATGTTGGTCCATCTATTAGACGGGTTTTTTCCAACGCTTGAAAATGTGACTTCAACTATCGAGATGATTTTGATGATTCCAATGACTGCTGGAGAGCTAGGTTTTTGCATTTGGCTCTTAGTGAAAGGTGGTAAAACACCTACATCGTATTCAAAAAGAAAGACACATAACAAGACTGCGCAAATTTGAATGCTATAATCTTCGTTTGATACGACTAAGTGACTCAGGCGTAATACCTAAATAACTTGCTAACTGATGCTGTGGTACACGATTAATCAAATCAGGGCGTTTGTCAACGAGCGCCTTATACCGCTCTTCTGGGCGAGATGAAATAAACGTAGCAATATCATCGTGCATTTCACCCATAATCTCTTCCATTAACTTACGCGTCATCGTCTCAAGTCCTGGATGCTTGTCATACATCTGATCCTCGATCGATAAATCACCTACAACGAGAACACAGTCCTCCACACAGATTAACGAGTACTTTGATGTTTTATCAGAACTATGCTGATTGAAGATCGTCACCGCTTGCTCTTCTGTAAAAAAATTAAATGTCGTTTCTCTCCCCTCTTCATCAACTGCAAACTGGCGGACGCAACCCTTTACGACAAAATAGCATTTCTCTGGAACCTCTCCCTGGTCTAAAAGGATAGTTCCTTTTTTATATTCTGCAATAGGTATATCTGCAACAATCATCTCTATCTCTGATTCACTAGCATCAGTATAATGTTTCAAATATCGAATAAGGATATCACTCATGTGAGCTACACCTCCATATTTCTCTTTATTATTGTTATAGCATATCACTTAGCTATGAAGCTAACAAAATATAATTCATATTACGATTTGAATAAGTAGATTTAATAAAGACTACTAGAAGATATATTCGTAGGACAACCGAAGATGATGATATGACAAGATGAAGCCACTTCAACATATGCAACTGCATTATTCTTTAGAACAACTAAAGAATGGTAAGTGGTGTGGCGGGGTTGGATAGTAAATTGTGTGATTTGGATAGTAAAAGACCTGATTTGGATAGTAAACTATGTAATTTGGATAGTAAAAGGCCTGATTTGGATAGTAAACTGTGTTATTTCGATAGTAAAAGGGCTGATTTGGATAGTAAATTGTGTGATTTGGATAGTAAAATGGTGATTTTGGATAGTAAACTATGTAATTTGGATAGTAAAAGGCCTGATTTGGATAGTAAACTGTGTTATTTCGATAGTAAAAGGGCTGATTTGGATAGTAAACTGTGTTATTTCGATAGTAAAAGGGCTGATTAAGGGGATCTATTGGGTTAGTAGTAGCTGAATTAGGCTTAAAGAGAAAGTATCTGTCATTGTTTATTCTGTTGATAAAGGTACCAGTCACTTGTCGAACCATGACATTTCAATAAGTGACTGATATCTAAATTATAGTTAGTTATCAAGAAAAATGGCTAATAACTTATTCTTCAACTGCTCACATTCTATTCCAGGAACCATCTGTATGGCGCCCATTGCATAACTATTATAATAACTTTCTTGAAAATAGCGCATCGTTTCAACTGAACCTTCATTCGTTGGTGTCAAAATATATACCTCACGAACAGCTCTTTCGCCTGAATCTCTATGTATAATTCCATCACGATACTTATGCATTTCACCAAGAGCAGTACCAATATTACCAGGTACGCGGTATTTAGGATCAAAAACGATCATTTCATTTCCGCACTCCAAGACAATATCAGGAATCATCCTTTGGGTAAAAGTGTAGAATTCTCTAGAATTAAACTGATAGTTTCTTTGAAAATAGAGAGCCTTTCCTCCTTTAAGGTTAATACGGCTTTCTTTATTTTCAGCTAAGTCTAGAAAGATTCCACTTTCTTTCGTCTTGTATAACCCACTAGTTCCCTCAATGAAGTTCAGATCTCTTAATATCCCTACAATTTTCATGAAACACCACATCTCATATAGTGCGAATGTGTCTTTCATAGCAACAGGGTAATCAAATCCGATTCCTTCTCTCTCATGATTAAAGAGCTTTTCAAACCATTGGTACCACTGTCGGTACACAGGATGTTTCCTAAATTTCTGGGTGATAGAATACGAACCTTGATGCATCGTGACTTCCTTTAGAAAGGGTGAGTTTAGCCACCTTCTGATTATAGATTGATATTTTTCAGCCTTTTTTGTAACCTCCACTCTTCCTAGGTTTATATAAGTACTTAGAAGCGTACTTAAGTTAAACAGCTGCTTTTTTAACACTTGATTTTCATACACGTCAAGTGTCTCAAAGGTTTTGGTCGTTTCAACATTGAGAGGAATATTGTTGCCGTACCCTTTCTTATCAAGCCAGTGCAGAGTCGTTTGTCCAACACGCTGTACCTTTTCTCTCTTCTGTATAATAGGTGATTTGACAAGTCTGCGGAATGGCTGTTTCTCAATATGGACAAAAATTTGACGGAGCTGCTGAAACGATCTTTCAATGTAAATCCACTGTGTCCAAGAAGCTCCTCTGCTCCTGCCTGATGTATTCACTTTTCTGTCCAATCCACTCAATTGAAAACAGCTATTACTTTCCTCTAAAATTTCTTCAATCATCAAATCATATTGCTGTTCATTCATTTTTCTAGAGTCAGGATATATGAATGTTTCATATTGCTGCTCATTTATAAATATCTGAACAGATCCACTCTGAAAGGGAGTCATGAATGAAGAAAAGAACACATTTCCCTCTCGATGAAAAGGCACAGGTACTCCTTGGATCCTTAAATCAATTTGGTCGCCCTCATACTGTAGCTTATATTCAGTTGCCTCTGTAAAAAGGGCTTCGTTAAATGGCATCCATCCTTCCGAATATGTCCTAACCTCCAACTTACCTCCAGAACTGAGTAGCACCATAATACTCTAGCTCCTCCTGCATCCGCTTCACATGCTGCAATGAGACCGAATCTCCTTCAATTTTTGCTGTGAGCCATTTATTTAGCTCATTTAGCATCTCGGATATTCGTTCGTCACCGCGTATTTTTGTCAATACTTTTTCGGCAATCACACCATCCAGTGACTCCTTCCAATCCATTGCATGATCGGAGCCAAGTTGATAATTAGCATAGAGCTTCTGTAGCATTTCACCCATTGTTCTATAACCAAAATGAAGCTCGTACTTAGCCAATGTGGCATGCAACTCTTTTAGAAGATCGAATTCCTTTTTCAATAAATCCTTCATATCCTGATACACTCTGTCCCAGAAGGAAGTAAAGTCTACATCTGATAATGTCATGACAAAAGCACGGTCCAATACTTTATCTGATATGGAATGAGTGGTTTCATCGACGTTGATCGTTCCAAGTATATATATATTTGGCGGGATGCTTAGTCTTTGAGGAACATCTGTAATATGATCATCTTGATGAAGCGGGATTTCTTTTCTTGATTCCACCGCACTTAAATAATCGCTTAAATAGTATTCAACCCTAGCCAAGTTCATTTCATCAAGCAGAATAAAATGTGGTTTTTCACGCTGCTTCAATGCATTTAATATGACTTTCAAAAATTCTGTTTTTACATAACGTTTTTCAAATGAGCTATAGTAGCCAAACAAGGAACTGGCATCCGTCCAGTCAGGACGAACAGGAATAATACTGAAATATGGATTTTCATTTTCATATTCTAGGCCATATACAGCATTGGAATATAAACGGCAAATTTGGGTTTTCCCAGTTCCAGAAATTCCACTGAGAACTACAAAATGCTTATCATCAAGTGCCGTTAAATTCAGGTGCAAATCCCTCACAATCGATTTAGAGAAAGTAAATTGACTGTTCTCAATCATGTCATAAATTTCTGCGAATCTGAAGTTAGGCTCAAGTGTTTCTGTCTCAGTGAGCTCATGCTCCTCTTTTTCCAAGTCATTGTCATCAATATCAGAAGGCAGCTCCACAGCTTTTCGAGCATGAGCAAATAGAAGAGCTGCATTAATGAAGTTCTGTTTCACTTGATGCGCACCTTCATTAAACGTCTCAGAGGCGTTATCATAGGTACCAACGTAATAGGAATTACCATCAACTTTAATGTCATGCTCTTGAAGTAATTGCATAGCATTTTTCAAAATTTCCTTATTATCCATGCTCTGAGTAGCAAATAACTTTTTTATCCACCATTCTTGTTCTTTATTGTTTAAGATTTCACGTACATTGGTGAAAATTTGGTTACCTCCTGCTACCTTCACAACAATCGTTTGGTATGGAGAGTTTTTATCATGATAATCAAGATAGCTAATACTGCCTTTTGTAATCATTTGATCTCCATCATTTATTTGAAATGATTGTCTTTTCCCTTGTGACTTATAGTTTTCAACAGAAGAAAGATCTACAGTATAGCTGCGACCTAGTAATACGGTCTTTTTTATATCTCTAATTGCAGACAATTGCTGTAACGCAACGAGTGCTCTTTGTCCTATTTGTAATTCATCGTTAATATGGTTTCTAAAATGACTCAATTCATCCCAAGCTTCTTGTAAATGTCCGATCAATTCTTCTTCATTTAACTGTTCTTTAAGAGCAAAGGACATCCCAATTTGAAATGAAGGCCTCTTTCTCGGTTTAATACAGCCTTTAATATAATTTTCCATATCTTCTTTTGACACTTGTTCTTTTTCTTTGCGTCCTGTAAAAATAGAATATTTATCGGGAATGGATGACAATACTTCTTGGATTACATCACTTTTAACCCAAGACCAAAAAGGTATGAAATTCACTTCTGTATGTATTAATACTGAACGGTCAATACCGTTCAGTTCCAGTGTCAAGAAATTAATTTCCTTGTCTCCTAATTTCTTAAATAGACCCACAAAATATTTTTTGCCAATATCAGAGTTCTTTTTCTGCTCAGCAAGGGCAGGGTTACGTGAATCACTAATAGTTGTCTTCAAAGTCGTATCATAGCTACGGATATATAAATCTTCACCTATAAGAATGTCACTTGACCCTATAAATTGTTCAAATACTCTCTTTACATCGGGTGCTACTTCTTCAAGTACCCTATTACATCTGGCCTCTGTATTTTCCCCATCAAATAAAGATTGATAGTGTGAAAGATTTGGCATTGTATTCACCTACTATGTTGTTATTGTTATAAAAAACTAGTATATTTTAGTAGAAGAATGATGTTTATTCTTCGATTAAATAATGGTACAACGAGGATTCCACCTCATGCTCTAATAGTAAATTCATCCTTACAACCGGCAGTTCATTACCATTCTTGTCCAACATCGTTGTTTGTTCTTCACTCCGAGTTTCTGGTATAGCTTTACCAATATAATAAAAGTCTGTTCCCTCATCATCGTCTTTTTTTATAAAGAGATGTAAATCCACGCCCAGGTCCTCAGCATTAATTATCTTCTTAACTTCTTCAGACTGCAAAGTACGATTACTTTTTGTATACAATCTAAAAATCTCTTGATTTATAAATTCATCACCATAGTTCACACTAGATTCTACATCTTCATTCTTATGATAAGTAACAAAGATAGGACAAGTGCCATGCTTTGGTTTATAGCCATACATAGTTGAGCTTTCGTCATTTATCCAATTCAATAACTTACAAGCGTCCTTACGTGAATATTTTCGATACAACGTTAGTTGGTTAGTGCTCTCGTATGAAAGACTCTTTTCTTTTGCAGTTTTTATTACATCCGTTACTAATGACTTGAAGAATTTATTCTTCGATAGACTATTAGTAATGCTTTCATTTAACCGATAACCTTCACCCTCTTGAAGAATAATAGGTTTACCACCATATTTTTTAATAGCAGCCTGAGTATAAAAGGAAAGAGCCATAACACGTTCTACTGCTGCTATCGTTTCCTCATCCGTTGCACATCCATATTTCGATAATTCATCAACAAATTCTTTTCTTGTAATTTCACATCTTTCTAGTAATAATTCTAAAATAACAATTTCATGTTTTCTCTTGCCATTTAAAATTTCCTGAGAGAACATAGTTAAAACGTCGTTTTCATATTTTGACAATGTAGGTACATCTTCTTTCATTTTCTCTAAGAACTTGTGATAATTCGTTTTCAGTTCATTTACGATAACACATGGATCAATTGATTTATAAGATATAAAATCGTATAAAAATGGCACTTTGCCAATTTTATGCTTCAATTCTATGTATGCGTCTCTTAAAATTTTTAAGGATGTTAACTTTGTATCATTAATTGACTTAAATATTTGCTTTTTAGCTACCTCTTCAAAATTAATGGTAGATACCCCTTTGATATAGCAAGTATCTTTTGTGTGACGGCGAATATTATCTTTATTCTGAGATTTGTCACCTGATAGAGCTACTGGAATGAGATAGTTATTTTTATAGTTACCTATAAAGTCGATCACTGTTACAAAATCTTTGCTAACATGCTTTCTAAGTCCCCGACCCAATTGTTGAATGAAGATAATACTTGATTGTGTTTGTCTCAGCATGACTACTTGATTAATACTCGGAATATCGACACCCTCATTAAAAATATCTACTGTAATAATGTAATCGAGCAGGCCATTTTCTAGTTGATTCACTCGAAGTATTCTTTCTTCAGGTGAATGATTTCCTAATAAAGCAACCGTTTTTAAACCTTTTTCGCTTAGAGCTTTAGAGAGCTCTATCGCTTCTTCTTTTCTACTACAGAATATAAGTCCTCGTACCTTGTCTCCTGAATGGCCATAGTACTCTACTTTCTCTAGTATATGATCAACTCTCTCTTCAGTAACGAGTTTAGATAATGCAGCTGTTTCATCTAATAATTCTCCATTGAATTCAAAATCTGTCACACCGAAATAATGAAATGGACATAACATATCCTCTTCTAGTGCTTCCTGCAATCGTATTTCATAAGCAATATTGTAATCAAATAATTGATAAATATTGAAATCATCAGTTCTCTCAGGTGTAGCGGTCATTCCCATCAAAAACTCTGGTTTAAAGTAATCCAAAACTTTTATATAAGACTTGGCCCCCGCTTTATGTACTTCATCTACTAACACATAATCGAATTCCTTAGTTACAAATTGGTTTAAAACATCATCTTTTGATAATGTTTGGATTGTAGCAAAAAGATATCTTGCATCACTTTGCTTGGAATTCCCTGATAAGATACCAAAATCTCGATCAATTCCACCTAGTATTTTTTGAAAGTCTGACTTAGCCTTTTGTAAAATTTGTTCACGATGGACAATGAAGAGCATCTTTTTCGGTGCAAATCTTCTTACATCAAAGGCAGATAAATAGGTTTTCCCAGTTCCGGTTGCTGAAATTACAAGCGCCTTATCATTCCCATCTTCCCTCACACTTTGAATATTTTGTAGGGCGGCCTCCTGCATTTTATTGGGTTGAATTTGAAGGGTATCTGTAATAGAATTCACTTGGTATTGAACCGGGTGTTCAATTACATTCTGAATGTTAGTTGGTTTTAAATCTTGAAACACCTTTTCATATTTATCGATCCAATCTGAGGTTAAACCAATCGACTCTTCCCATACTTCTTCAAATTGGTTAATAAAGTGATGAATAATGTCTCCATTTTCATGTGAATTTAGTTTAACATTCCATTCGTAATTAGCTTTTAACGCCTGGGCAGTTAAGTTAGAGCTTCCAACAATTAAAGAATAGTGGGTTTTATGTTTGAAGATATAACCTTTAGCATGAAATCCTTTTAAATTAGTTAGCTTTACTTCTACATTTGAAATCTTCATTAATTCTCTAAACACATTTGGCTGATTAAATTGCAAAAAAGTTGAAGTTAATATTCTTCCTTTAATTCCTTTTTGTTTTAGATCCCAAAGTAGTGCTTTTAAAGTTGCTAAACCACTTTCTGTAATAAAAGCAACAGAGAAGAAGAAATCCTCACAACGATTTAGCTCTTCTAAAAATGTAGATAAGATACTCTCGTTTTTAGTTGTGTTATTAATTAACAACTGTGGTTTATAGCGGGTAGATTTACCATGAGCATGATCTATAAAACCCTGATAAATAGAGTCCTGCAAGTGTTGTACAAAGCTTACCATTAAAATCACCTTTCATTCCCAGTTTATATAAAAATTCTAATCTTCTTTCCCTATACTGTAAACAGTTACCATTAAAAAATGCTATCCAATAAAAAAATTGGATAGCATTATCTTATGCATATACTTTTGCTATTTTCTCAATAGCAGGAATGTCAGCAGGAGCCCATTCAAGACTTGGTAACTCATTAGGTGTTAACCATTTAATTGCAGCGTGTTCTGTTAAAACTGGTTTCCCATTTATTAACTTACAATAATAGGTAGTTAAATGAACAATACCAAAATCATATTCATGAACGGTATACTCTACTTTTTCACCAACATCAATGGTACAGTGCATTTCCTCTTCAATTTCACGTTGTAAAGCTTCTTCTGGTTTTTCACCTTTTTCAATTTTCCCACCTGGAAATTCCCAAAATAAAGGTAATGATTTTCCCGCTCCTCTTTGAGCGCAAAGGATTTTGTTATCATTAAAGATAACAGCTCCTACTACATTTATATTTTTTTTCATTATTTCCTCCTTTGAATGAAGGTATCGTTATTTGTAAAGAATACCATATGGTGTTAATTTTATACAACAAGATACCCATTAAGATAGTCGCTAATGCAATTAGTAAGATTTAAATTTTAGTAAACCTGTTAAATAAGAATCTTGTGAACAAGCCTTATCATTTAATCAATGTTCAATAAAATTCTCCATCCACAGCACATATCACTTTGAATCAAACACCCAGTCCACTATAATAGAGAGTAAGAATTATCATAATAGTCTAACACCTATTTGTGGCAAGATGTAATGTTATCTTCGACTAAATGTTCAAAAATAGGAAGGAGAATGATGAATGGAAAACAACAATTATCCTGACCAAAAAGAACACACAGCTGCAGCTGCGGGGCAATGTCCTGTAACTCATCACAAAGATAGTGCAATCACGACAACGACAGCGCCTAGAGGTACGACGAATAAAGACTGGTGGCCGAACCAATTAAATTTGGGCATTCTTCGCCAGCATGAAAAGAAATCCAACCCAATGGGAGAAGACTTTAATTATAAAGAAGAATTCTCTAAGCTCGATTATGATGCTCTAAAGAAAGATCTTCATCACTTAATGACAGATAGCCAGGATTGGTGGCCTGCTGATTACGGTCACTACGGTCCATTCTTTATTCGTATGTCTTGGCATGCAGCAGGTACATATCGGACGGCTGATGGACGCGGGGGTGGCTCAACTGGATCACAGCGCTTTGCTCCTCTGAACAGCTGGCCGGATAATGTCAATCTTGATAAGGCCCGCCGTCTGTTATGGCCTATTAAGCAAAAGTATGGAAACAAGATTTCATGGGCGGATTTACTTGTATTAACAGGTAACGTGGCACTTGAATCTATGGGCTTAAAAACTTTTGGTTTTGGAGCAGGACGTGAGGACATTTGGCACCCTGAGGAGGATGTGTATTGGGGTTCAGAGAAGGAATGGTTAGCCGACAACAGGTATTCCGGTGACCGTGAGCTAGAAAATCCACTCGCTGCTGTACAGATGGGGCTCATTTATGTAAATCCTGAAGGTCCAAACGGAGAGCCAGATCCACTTGCAAGTGCTCGTGATATTCGTGATACATTTGAACGTATGGGGATGAATGACGAAGAAACGGTGGCGCTTGTCGCTGGTGGACATACATTTGGTAAAGCACATGGCGCAGGGGACGCCTCTCAAGTAGGTGACGACCCTGAAGCAGCTACACTTGAAACACAAGGGTTTGGCTGGAAGAGCACATATAAGAGCGGAAAAGGCCGTGATACGATATCAAGTGGTATTGAAGGTGCATGGACGACGAACCCTATTAAATGGGATAATGGCTACTTTGAGCTGTTATTCGGATATGATTGGGAGTTGACGAAGAGTCCTGCAGGAGCTTCTCAATGGGCACCTGTTAATATGCAGGAGGAACATTTGGCACCGGATGCTGAAGATCCATCTAAACGTGTAAAGACGATGATGACAACAGCGGACATGGCCTTGCGTATGGATCCAGAATATGAAAAAATTTCCCGTCGTTTTTATGAGAATCCGGAAGAGTTTGCAGATGTATTCGCACGTGCATGGTTTAAATTACTTCACCGTGACATGGGGCCAAAAGATAGATACTGGGGTCCAGAGGTTCCACAAGAAGAGTTAATCTGGCAGGATCCGATTACAGAAGCCGATTATGAACTATCTGATGCCGAAATCGCTAATCTAAAAGAAAAAATCCTGAGCACAGGATTAACCGTAAGCGAACTAGTGAAAACAGCTTGGGCTTCAGCAAGCACATATCGTGGTTCTGATATGCGCGGGGGTGCAAACGGTGCACGCATCCGTCTGGCTCCTCAAAAAGACTGGGAAGCAAACGAACCTGCACAGCTTGAAAAAGTGCTTGGAATCTACGTAGACCTTCAAAGTAAGCTTGATAAAAAAGTCAGCCTTGCTGATTTAATCGTACTTGGCGGAAATGCTGCAATCGAAAAAGCAGCTAAAGACGCAGGCTTCGATGTAACAGTTCCATTTTCTCCTGGTCGTGGTGACGCAACTGATGACCAAACAGAAGTTGAAAACTTTGAAGTATTAGAACCAGTATCTGATGGATTCCGTAACTACCAGAAGAAAGAATACTCTATCAGTCCAGAAGAAATGCTCGTTGACAAAGCACAGTTACTAGGCCTAACTGCACCAGAAATGACAGTCTTGCTCGGCGGTATGCGTGTCCTTGGTACAAACCATGGCGGTTCGGAACACGGCGTATTCACTGACCGTGTCGGTACACTAACAAACGACTTCTTTGTGAACCTGCTTGATATGGGCATTGAGTGGAAACCAGCAGGTTTCAACAAATATGAAGGCCGTGACCGCAAATCTGGTGAAGTCGTGCGTACTGCTTCACGCTTTGACCTAGTATTCGGTTCAAACGCAGTTCTTCGCGCTATAGTTGAAGTGTATGCACAAGATGATAATACAGAAAAATTTATCCATGACTTTGTAGCAGCTTGGGTGAAGGTGATGGATGCAGATCGGTTTGATTTGAAGTAAAAAACATAGATAGAGACCTAAGGAACATATCTGTTCCTTGAAGAACTGCACCTCGATTGTTAGATACAATTGGAGGTGCGGTTTTTCTATCTAAAAATATCTTTAGCGGACTTATTAGAGACAAAGGTTTAACAGACATACTGATACTTGTATTTAAGTTTTTTACTTATGGTACGGTTCACCGTGGTTATTTAAGAGGCAAAAACAGAAAGGATAAATTTTTCCTGTCTGTCTAAAAGTCATATTATATTTACACATGAGGAGTAGGATACAAACATTATTCAAAAAAAGGACTCTTGTATCAAGCCACATGTCCAAAATTTTATCCCGCCATATATTCAATAGCTGCATTCTTTATTCTTTCAGCTCTAACATCCTGAATATACTTCATTCGAATTTCATCTATTGTAGCATCATAAATCTCGCCGATATTAGAAAACTTATTACTTAATCGTGCTATGATTTTATTAGATAATTTTAAATTATCAATATTGTGACTTCTTAAAATCTTATATAAAGATTCAGTTTCCAATTCAGGTATTTCCATTTCATTACCACACTTTGGACAAAAAACGAACTCCTCATTATTAGTCTTGTAGTCACATTTTGGGTTTGAACAATGATACTCATTCTCGAATTTTAGCGTATCAATTAATTGAGCTATGGTTGGTGTTGTTGGATAATAGGCTTGGTTATTCTCAATGGCAATTGAAATTCTTTCAATCTCTTTAACATCCTTAATAATTCCATCTGAAAAAAGAATACTTGGATTAAAGGACATATAATAACCATAATGGCCTTGACCTATACTTTTTTTTGTATAATTTATTGAAAGAAGGTTGGAGTATGCTAAAACTTCAAAAACTTGTGGTATTTTATCATAAACAGTAGTTGAAACATAGAAACCACTTGAAAGCTTACTATCTTTTCCTCTTTTCTTACTGTTCCATTCTCTTAAATTAGGTATAAGAAAGTCTTTTACTAGTTGCTCTGCTTGATCAATATTTTCTTTATATTTTACTAGTCGGTTCTTTAGTGTGCTAAACTCCTTCCATTTTGTTTCAAGTACTACTCTTATACTATTAATGACCTTCTGCATTGGAATGCTTCTTTGTTTAAATACCCCAGCACTTTCTAGCTCGTCTATAATATGAAAAACAAATCGAGGATTGCCATTACTACAAACACAGATTGTATCAATAATATTCGAATTAACGGAAAGTAAATTCCAATAAACTAGGTCATAAGCTTGTATTCTCTTTTTTAAAATCTGTTTAATATAATTTAGATTTTCTTTATTATTTGGAAACCAGCTCAACGTAAGCTCTTTTGCATCTTGTCCTTTTTCGAAATATTTTCCATAATTAGTTATTCCAGGATAAACAGCAACTTTACAAGCTATATGTGGGTCCCTTAATCCTTTAAAAAAGGAAAAAAACTTTTCTTGTTGGTTAAAAGAAAAAACGTGTGCTGCTTCATCAAATAAAAGAACTATTCTTTGTAGTCCAAAATCACTAATGACGTTCTTAAGAAATTTTTTAAAACTATTAGGATTATCTAATATTTGACTTAATTGTACTGAAGGAGCTTGGTCTTTTAAAATAACATTATCTTCAATATCACCTGTTTCCAATATATTAATATAATTGGATAACAATTTTGAATAAGTGGTATAATTATTTTCAGGTTTATCTGACCCGAAGATACTAGACAGCCTATCACTTAACTTATCAAGGTTTTTTGGCTTTAAGCTTGTTATGGTAGTTAAAACTTCTAGTAATATTTTACCCATTGTCCATTGTAGGAAAGGGTCAATACCAGTCTCTACTACTTTAATTCTTTCTAAACGTATAGATTCCTCAAAGCTTACCCACACACCAAGTACACTGTCTTGTCCAAATGTCTCATTGGCCTTTATAGCAGCATATTTCATGAGCATAGTTTTTCCAATACCTCTACTCCCCTCAAATATGTATTGCTCAGAATCCGTTAAACGTTGAATTTTTTCTCTACTATATTCAATAAAGTACTCTCGTATAAATTCGTCCTCTAAACTTTCAGTTCTGTCTGCAATAAAATCGCCCAATGACTTCTCTAACGTCCTCATAATCTCACCGTCCCTGATTTATTTGCTAAAGTAATTAAACTTTTATTTTCCATATCATGAAATCGAAGAATGTACATTGTTGCGAGAATACTTAGAACGGAAATAAATTTATCTTTAAAGAAGTTAAACTGCTCCTTGTTGTATTCAATCTTCAATGTGCTCTTTTTTGTAAGCGTTTTGTATCTTCCATGTACTACATCACTTAAATCCTTGTATGTTTTATTTAAAAAATTACTTACAGAATTATTCTTAGTTTGAATTACCTCGATATTACTGTAAAAAGAATGAATATAGTTTGTATTGTAGAAATCATAATCTCTTATAAGTGTACTAACATATTTATCAGCCTTTGCATCATGAGCCTTAAATAAATGGAATTCTACTTTATGGTCAGTATAAAAGAACGACATACACCCTAATTCTAACACACTTCTAAGGGTAATAATTCCTTGTCTGTAAAATCCTGATGTTGATGAGTTGACGCATGAAATAATATCTGAAGCTATTTCATTCCATAATTCACCAATAACTAAATCCCTCTTGTGTATTCCTTCTAAAATATCCAATGTATTATCTATTAGATTAAGTAATGGAGTGATGTCGTTATCATTAATTGTCGTTTTATTAATTTGTTGTACATTTTTTATTATGTTATCCTCATAGGCTTTTTTTGTATAGGACACTATTACTACCCCCTAAACATAATTTATTATTATACATTAATTTACAATAGATATAATGAATCATGTAAAATTGCTTCCAGTTCTCATTATTTATATGAGGAAACATCTTGTCTTTCAGTACTAATTATCAAAGTAAAAATATCGATACCACACGGCAAATTAATTGGTCTTTAATTTCTTCTTCCATTTCAACTTCTTGTAATAAAACTACAGTTGCTTTATTAAAAGTACTAGCCGCTTCAACATATGTTTCGGTATTACTTTTATCAGCCCTTGCAATTTCCTTCAAATTGCATGCTTCTTAATATAAATAGTTTTCATTATTTTCCACTAAAACTAATCCCCTAATTTATCTGCATCTTGACTTTACCAATTCATACATAAACACTAAAATACATTCATACGAAGACTTTATATCTTAGGTACTGTTCATATAATTGATGTAAGATAATCTTAATAAAACATAAATATACTTAAGCATACTTCGACAAAGTTTGTAAAATTCCTTTTAAATATTAAAGGGATCCCCTAACGCTCTGTTAATATGGTACCAGTAGTTAAGACACTTGAAAAAATACTGTTTTATCTACAGGTATTTTTTATACTTAAATTTAATTATATAGGGATTAGGAGACAACATGAGTAAAATAACATTTTCAGCAAACGAGAAAAAATCACTTCAACAGCAAATATACAACGTGTCAGTAAGAAAGCGATTACCTATACTGATGACTATAAGAATAGATTTATGGATGAAAATCTAGCCGGTAAAACCGACTCGGCAAATTTTAATAGAGCTCGGCTTCCATATGGTTGTTATAAGGATAAAACAATTTGAAAAATCGGCTTATACGTGGAGGAAAGTTTATGAGATGAATGGGTTAACCGTGCTTTCAGATTCGAGGAAGATGTCATCTGGCAGAATCTTAAAACGGGAGCTTACACCTTCACAAACTGGTAAAAACTGTATCTAATTACTTAGAGCAAGCTAACACGGAATTAACCGATAGGTTTGAAACAATAAAAGCCTATATGATGGCTCTCGGTGATGACGTACAAATAAAAATCCTTAAACATTACATAACAGTCTACTTGCTTCAATACTTCTAATTATATTTGTTCTTCAAGTCCTGTTTCCTTCATTGCCAAAGTATGAGCCTTTCTCAAAAAAACGAGCTTCTCGAAATCTTTATTTCTTCTTAATACTTGGTAACTTAATTTCTAATTATTTCATAATTAATAAAGTTATTTTTGGCACAGTACTTACTTGCACGGCAATGTCCATTTACTATTTCAATGAGTATGATTCATTTAGCGCATAACATAAATAGCTACTACCCATACAACACCAAGTAAAAAATACCCGTCCATGTCAGACAATTTCTTTAACGTTATATAAGTAGTCTCTATCTTAAATTTAATTATGGGCACACTCTACTACTAAGAGATAGGTTACTTTGAAAAATAACTTCTTTTAACCTCAATTTTTTGTGCTTATAACTCATATTCTTTATAGCTATTAAATTCACAAGCGAAAAGAAGGGCTGTCCAATAAGTCAAACATCGACTTTAGACAAACCCTTTTTAAAATAATTTAGATTAAGACATTTAGGTCTTCCAAATCAAAATGATAGTTAATATCCTTTATTCGACGATCCCTTGTTGTATCCCCAGGGGTTACATGAATTTCATTAATTACAGAATGAAAAAAAACCTTCTTTTCATCATCGGATATTGTATAGTAAAAATCTTCAAAGTTATTAATAGAAAATTCTATAATGTCCTTTATTGATTTATTTTGTTTCAAATTTATTTTCTTATTAATGTCAGCAAGAACGTATTTTATTTTGTTTATATCATCTTGTTTTGTTGCTAAGTGAGATTTTATCATATCAACATCTAAATTAAGAGATGGATCACTAGAATGTTCCATTATTTTTATCATCTCTCTTTCTAGCGTTTCTATTAGTTTACTTAGATTTCTAGCTTCATTCTCCAAAGGATTTAACTCATAGTCTAAAATGGACTGTGTAACAGAATAAATAACTGACGGAGAAACTTTTTCCTTAAGACGATGTAAAAAATCTTGGAGTACAAATTCTTCAGCGTACTCCTTTTTAACGAGATTGGAAGAACACACACTGCTACCACTACATTTATTTTTATTGCATTGGTAATATTTGTATTTTTGACTACTGTTTCCCTGTACCATACTCCCCTTGCATTGAGGACATTTAAGTAAGCCTACCAGAGGGTAAGATCCTGGATGAATTTTTTGTGGTTTAAAACTTCTTGCTTTCATAACTTTCATTGCTTCGTCCCACAGAGATTTTTCAATAATTGGAGTATGTTGCCCTTTGGTATATTTATTCCTCCATTTTATATTCCCAATATAAATCTGATTCTGAAGGATTGTTTTAACAGCATTACTTGTCCATTCTTTTCCTTTTTTAGTCTTAATATGTTGCAGATTAAGGTTTGCAGCAATCTTTTTATATCCCCATTTTTCTAAGGCACACTTTTTAAAAATATATTTTATAACTTTGGACTCGTCAGGGAGTATTGATAACTTTTTATTTATAACTTCATATCCATAAATCTTCCCACCTAAAAACTCTCCATTTTCAGCTCTTTTCTCCATTCCTGAATTCGTTCGGAACGAGATAAACTCTCTTTCGAGCTCGGCAACTAATGACAAAACATGAACAAGTATTTTGGCTGTAGGATCCTCTGTATTTATGCTATCGGCTATTGATATGATATGTTTGTCAATTGCGTTTAGTTGCTTCATAAAATACAATGTATCTAACGAATCTCGAGATAGTCTGTCTTGCTTATAGACAATTATATAATCTATTTCCTCTTCTTCTCTTAATATTCGGTTATACATTTCAATAAAATTATCTCTACCTTTAAATGAACTACCTGATTTTAAATCATCGCAGTAAACATCTACTAGTTCTATATTGTTTTTTTTGCAATAATTAGTTATCTCATCCTCTTGTTTTTCCAAAGAAGTGTTTCCAATGTCTTTCTCTGATCTTGGACTTATCCTTGTATATCCAACTCCTCTTTTTTTTCTCATTAATTGGATTCCTCACTTTTACTTTTTAGATTCGTTGCTAACTGGTACGAATATTTAATTATTAATTCTGAAAAGTAGTATTTAAATTCGGATGCCTTAATCTTTTCTATATCTCTATCTACTACCAAAGTTGTTTTATAATGTTGATTGTAATCAACTTGTAAGTTCTTCTTCATGAGTAGCACCTCTATTTAAATTATATTGATAATAAAGAATGAAGTTTATAACTCAGCGGTTATTAATAAATAAAAAAGCACAACTAACACTAGTCAAAGAAAAGGAATTTCTTCAACAGATTTGCTAGCGGTGCTTCCGCGCAATTTATAAGCGATTACTCCATATTAAATTTTGCAAGACTCTGTTTTAAACCAATAAGTAAGCTAATATAACAGTACCTTATTTTCAAGTTATTTCTATAAATTTCCTAACACTCTAGAGTGTATAAATCTTTTTGGATTAGTGTTCCATCAGCTTTCCCTATTTTTCTTTCTTCATTATATATTCTGTACCTTTCGTCCCTCTATATATTTTATATTTATTGTTGTAGCTATTGAAGCAGAATAAATTTTTTGGTTTAAGACTTTTTTAACAGATGATAAGATTTTAAGCCAACTCAGTTTATACAAACTACCAAAAATTCATTTTCTCCTTTAAGGCCCTATGACATGATACTTTACAGAAAGAGTTTATAACTTTCTTGTTTAAAAATGCGGTTATTTGTCTACAATGCTTAACAAGCACGCGGTTAATTGAATATCTTATGATCATAAGACACCCAAACAACCGCACCTTTTTTCTAAAAAAGCTTTGATGGCAAGGCTTTCTTAGAATCAATTATTTAATGTTCAACTTATTTTTAAGGATAATACGGTCATTTGTCTACAGTATCTATACTTCATGCGGTTATTCAACAATAGCTAGTTGGATGTTAACTTTCCCCATACTTCTTGGGTGAGAAATGGAGTTCTGCTGAATTCAATTGCAGACTTTTTAGCTTTAAAGTCGTATTTGATTTCATTTATAAAATGTAATGTGAAGCAACGTAATTCAGTCAAACTTAAAGACTCTTGCTTGCATTCAAAAAAATTATTAAATAATTTTTCGAGATTTTCATTTTCCAACAAGATGTCAAGTTGCTCATCTAAATAAATGATTTTCACTTTAATAGACTGTAATTCAGAGAGCATATAATTTGCTTGCTGCTTTAACTCTTTTTCGTGACCAATTAACTCATAATCAAAAGTTCTTTCCAAATAAATGACATATTCTTTATCCCGGTCAATTTCATTGGATTGTTTTTTTAAGTTTTCTTTCCACTTAGCTAATAGCTTTTTAGAACTTTCAATCATCTGATTCTGATTGATTCTTAAATAACTAAATATCTGTTGGAAAGTAAACTCATGGATTATTTCGATTCTTATGAACTCATTACATGAGTTGCACCGATACACACGTCTATTGGAATTACTTTTTCCTGACGTGGTATTTTTGGCTTCAAGCAAACAATTACACTGAACACATTTTAATAAATCCTTAAGTACAAAAGGTGTCTCCATCTTTTGACCATACTGTGACTTAAAGTTTCTAACTTGATTTACTAGTACTCCAAGGTATTCCGGGATAATACCAGTATGAGTACCAGGGAATAATTCAAACTGATCAATTGGTTTTCTTTTACTATTAGTTCTGCTTTCTCTTACATTCCAACTCGTATGTCCTAAATAGAATTGATTATGCAAAATTTTATCAATAGTTCCTTGAGTCCACTTTTTCCCTTTGGGAGATAGTATCTTACAAGTGTTAAGTAATTGTGAGATTATCTTATTTGAGTAACCCCAGCTTGATAAGTAATAGATTAAAAAAACTACATAAGCTTGTCCATTTGAAACATCAATTTTCGGATCACTTTCAGTACCTTTTACATAACCATAGGGAAGATGAGATGCTGGCCTTTGTTTCAAATTAAGAGTTGTACCTTGATATGCTAATGTCTTATTTCTTAGCTCCTCAGATTTGTGACTGTTTATTAATGATCGAATCTGCGTTAACACATCATCTGGATCCCATACTCCAGAATAATCACTACAATAAAACTTCAAGTATGGTTTCAACATTAGCAACGGTTTATAGACTTGAAGAACAAAATCTGAAGTTTGACGGCTAACCCTTGAGTCATCATAAAAGAAGATAGCTCCTTTGAATTCATCTAATAATGCAGTTTGATATAAGACTTGCATCCAGGGACGATCAATAGCACGGTTGTGAGTAGCAGAAACTGCTTCATCGACACACCATAATTGGATATAGTACCCCTCTTCTTTAGCTCGCTGCAAAATTTCTTGCTTCTGTATATCAACACTGTACTTATCTTTCTGCCTCAAGCTTGAATACCTTATATAACCGATTGCAGGTTTTAATGAGGGAAGATAAATCCCTGATACCAGATAAAACTCTAACGGGAACTTTCGATTCTGAACAGTTTGTGTAATAATCTCTTCAATCTTCATAGTCAAGATTGAAATATTTGGTTCGGTTACGCTATTTTTTTCATTTTTATGCATTAATCTTACCCTCCATCAACTCAGTGAAATAAACCTTAAATTCGATTAATTTTTTACTTATTCTAATATCTTCTAAAAAGAATGAGAGAAAAATATAGATTTCATCAGTTTTAATTTTGTAAAATAGCTTTTGTTTAATTATTTTCTCAATATCACGAAGTACTGTTTTAGTGTAATTAAGATCCTCTATTTGTCGTTGAATAAATTCCTGTTCTTGTTTAAGTTCATTCATTTGGTTAATTAACTCAACAGGATTTCTATGAGTACTCTTGCTTCTAGAAAAAAAATTGCTTCTAACCATCTTCATCTTTTCATTCAGTTGTTCTTTCTTTTCTTTTAAAACTCTAATAGCTTTTTTTATTGAGAATAAGGCCAACTTATTTATTTTTTCTTGTGATAGGTTGTTGACTATTCTGATCATAATTTCAACTATTTCTTTGTTTAACTCTTGAACCGAAATACCATCGCTTTTGTGACTTTTACAGTAATAAGAAGCTGGTAAGCCACCTACTTTCCCTTTTCTATGTACCATTTTTTCATAACATATACCGCAAGTTGGATGAAAGAATGCTTCTTGTTCTCTCATTCTAATTTCTTTTATAAAGTCTGTTTCATAATAGACCAACACATTTTGAACTTTTTTATATAGTTCAAGAGATACGATTGGTACTATATAAGGTAATTGAAAGTAGTTACCATTTTTATAATCATAACCAGCATAAAAGGGAGTTATTAACAATTTCCAGCATTCTTCTACAGATTTACGTTTATACTTACTTTTAAACTCTGTTAAAAGCTTTGATAGTTCCTCAAATGAATCCGTATATGACACTTCTTGAAAGAATGTTAGAATACCGAAATGATATTTTTCATTAATTAAATACTTTCTATTATCCTTGTCATTTATGAAACCGAATTTTTTTTCTGGATAGAGATTTTGAACGGTTTTAATTCGAGATGCTATGTTTGTTCCATCTTGTTGTATTTGAATTCCATGAACACCTTCCGTGAGAAAGTTATAACTAAATCGTGCCATTTCACCTACTATTATTACTTTAACCTTGTATTTTAAAATCAAAGTTACAATTTCCATATACTCATAGTAGTTACGAGCCAACCGGTCACGGGCAAAGATAATCAAAACCTTAATCTGACCAGATTCTATCGATTTTAGAAGTCTCATAAGTTCAGGACGGTTTTCCATCGTGACTTGGTTAGCCGACAACACATTTTCATTGAATTTTTCAATATCCTCGTACCAGGAGTAACCATTTTCCTCAACCCAGTTTTTAGCCTTCTTCTCCTGTAGTTTGATTGATTGTGAACTACCACTAACACGAAAATAGACACCAATGCTTTTTTTTACTTCTTCAAGGATTTTGTCATAAACAGTTGGACTATGGACGTTGAACAAATCTCCTTGCATCTAGTCATCTCCTTTATCAAATTCATTTATAAAATTTTTTATTTGTTCTTGGTTGCTATACAACAACTTACTTTTTAATATTGGATCAATATTCAACTGATCCAGAACAATTTGTTCCATAATCCTAAACAACCATATTCCCGTATCAGGTGAATGTTCTTCAGAAAGAGAAACAATTACACTTCTAGTTTTCAAAATTCATAACTCCTTCCATTTTTTTACCTATAATGGACAGAACTGATGAATTTCATTCATTAATTTTGTTTTAATTGTGGATATTTTTTATCTAGCCTTTCAACTTTTATCGATTTCGCCTTACTTCCAGGTAAACCTAATTCTTTATAAATCCTATGCATTTTTACCTTTCTCTTGTATATTCCATTTATTTTTACAATTAATTTCTTCAACTTGCCCAATATATTTATCTATGACTTCTCGTTGAATTCCGAATTCCGAGCAATTGGTTTTAAGTTGATGATAAAAAGCATCTAACTGAAAATTATTTTTCTTTACGTTTATTCCCATGAAATCCCTCCAAATTTGGTTATATAACCACTCTCACTCTTCTAACCCAAACAAAAATCTTTTCAAATCGGATGAAGAATTGTTTCCTGATTTAGGAAGATCTAAAATCAAACTAGTAAACTCTTAATTTTTTTGCTGCTTCTTCATTGCATCTCCTCCTTTATCTCCAACAAAAAAAGCACTCACCAGAAGACACAGTTATCCTGTGTCATTCCTGGAGAGTGCTTCTCTTCTCAGAAATTAATTAAAATTAATTTTTATTAAGTTTATAGAATTACTTTCTTTCCTTGAGTAGTATAATAATTGACATATTTTAAAATGTCAATAGAAAGAGTTAAATTATTTTATATCCCACTCGCCTTCACAATCAGGGCATTTTCGGTCTTGAATAAAGTGATAGGGAGTCAAATTTCCAATAAAACAATAATAGCGTGTCTGGGGAGGAAAAAGTAAAAAAAATAATAGGAGTATTAATAGTGGCAATAGCAGTATTAACATCTTGTTCTAAAGAAGAAATAATAAAATATGAACACACATTTAGTGAGGAAGGGGAATATTGTAAAGCAAAATTTATTACAACAGGTACACAAATATGGGGTGATGAAGAAGGTCAGCTCACTTATGACCATGAAAGAAATGATAATTTTATATTGGAGTATATTGGAGAATCCCATCAACTTTTACAAATAGAGAATTTAGAGTACATATATATAACATCTACCGGAAAAAATAATAGTGGCAGAACGTTTACTGAGCCACCAACCGAGAAAATATTTACTTCATCTAGATCTTATTCAGGTAGTTCAAAAGTTCAAGAGAATGAAATTATTAAATGTTACAGTAAAATGGGATTTGAAGAGATATTTGAGTTAAAAAACGTCACAGAGTAATTATTCCGATTGTACTGTAGTTGCCCATGTTATGAGTAATAATATTCCTGCAATGAACCGCCACACCTGAAATATTTACCAAAAAGTATATATAGTAAAAGTACAAGAAGTTATGTCTACTTTGCAATATTGCAAATCCCTAAGAAACTTACAGATAAGCTTCAACTCGAAACATGCACTAGGTTTCGGGTTATTCGTGCTTTTAAGGCAAAGGGGGCTAAACTACGATATACCGCAAAGTAGATTTCAGCTTATGTAAAATAACAAAAGTTCCAATTTATTATTATGATTCATACAATTATGAATCTATTAAATAGTTCATAAAAAAAACTTGTTATGCCACAATATGCCCAAATGTTAAATACCATCATGTTATTTTTAACATAAAAACACCCTTTGAAAATGCATATCCAAAGGGGTAAAAAGGTTTAACTTTTTTTAAAAACCGTACATCTTTCTTATAAGCGGTACATCTTTGTTTCAAAGCCACAAAAAAGCACCACAAACAACAATTACTTTAGTAATATACAGGAAAAACAAAAACAGATGATACAAAATTTTTGAGTATCATCTGTTTTTGTATTTTACATAGAATCGCTGAGATTCTGCTATCTCTCATAAAATAATTTCCCTTGAAAGACCGTTACATCTTTATCTGAATTCCTCACTGTTCGAGTATACACTTTCCCCATAGGAGCATTCCAATTTCTTGAGATAGTTTTTCTGCAATTAATTTTTTTATGTTTCAATCCAGACATTGTTTATTGACAATAATGTTAGTAACAGATAGAGAAACTTTATATACAAAATCAACTTACATAAATGTTAGTAATTAATTTTTCCATTTTTATAGAACTAACAATAATGTTGGTAACTATAATTCGGAACTTCTTTTTATACTCTCAGAAAGCAGTTCTATCCCCTGATTTATACCATCTTCATCAATGGTAAGAGGAGGTAGTATTTTTATTACATCGTTTTTTGCACCGGAGGTTTCGAGAAGAAGACCCATCTTAAAAGCATTACTACATACTTTCGAAGCATATTCACCATCTTCAAAAGTAATTCCTTTTATCATTCCTCTTCCTCGAATTTCAGGATGTATCACAGAATAATTACTAGCTAAATCTAACAATTTTTTCTGAAGTATATCAGATTTTATTTTTATAGACTCACTAAAGTTATTTCCTTTTTCCCAATAAGATAAAGCTTCAGTTGCAGTAACAAAAGCATAATTATTACCCCTGAATGTTCCATTATGTTCTCCTGAACCCCATACATCAAATTCAGGTTTTAATAAAGTGAGTGACATAGGTAATCCGTGGCCACTAAGAGATTTTGATAAACATACAATATCAGGATAAATTTGAGCATCTTCAAAGCTAAAAAAGGTTCCTGTTCTCCCACATCCAACTTGAATATCATCAACAATTAATAATATATTCCATTTTTTGCAAATATATTCTAGTTCTTTCATCCATTTAAAACTTGCAGAATTAATACCACCTTCACCTTGTACAGTTTCAAATATGATTGCAGCTGGAAGGTCGACTCCACTACCACTATCCTCTAGATATTTATCTAAAATCTCAATAGTATTAATATGCTTACCAAAGTAATTGTCATAAGGCATAAGAACTGAGTAATGTAAAGGAACTCCTGCTCCTTTTCTTTTATAGGCATTTCCACTAAGAGCTAATGACCCCAATGTCATTCCATGGAACGCATTAGTGAATGAAATTATATTTTTTCTTTTTGTAACCTTTCTTGCTATTTTTATCGCGCTTTCTACAGCGTTTGTTCCTGTAGGACCTGGGAACATAAATTTATAATTAAAATTTCTAGGTGTTAAAATAACATCATTAAATTTTTTAATAAACTTTTCTTTGGCTACCGTTGCCATGTCTAAACTATGTACTATATTGTCACTTGCAATATATTCAATTAATTTTTCTTTTAATTTTGGATTATTATGTCCATAATTTAATGTTCCTGCACCTGAAAAAAAATCAATATATTCATTAGAATTGCAATCAAACATTTTATATCCTACTGCTTTTTGAAATGTAGTAGGAAACGAACGTATATAACTTCTTACCTCTGATTCTAATGATTCGAATGTCTTAAGATTTTTCTCTGTTTCTACTAAATTCAAACTTTTCAATCCTTTCGGTTTCTTAAACCATGGGAGACTACAAATTAAGGGCTTTGAAAAGGGTGACATATACCTTCCGCCAACGGTTTCATAGAATCCGAAAACAATATTTAAATGCTTTGCTGTACATTGATTATCCCCATTAGAACGAGTACTAATTTTTCATCATATAACATTGCTGTTCTTTAGAGGGATTTAACAATATAAAATTAGAATAAAGTCGAATAGCTATGATAGTCCAATAAACTGGAAGATTCATAACAAAATAGTCTTTTGTTTATTTTTTGAATCCCTTCACAAATAATCCTTTTGAGCCTGTATTGTCCAAGAACTGTCATAGTATGAGTGAGCGTACACTCCCCTAGTCTCTCTCTTTTATTTTTATAGTAATAAATCTATCCTTTGCATTAGGATAAAGTGTTTTCTACAGTTAACTTAGTTGTTTTTCCATTCCAATTTGTATAAAGAACCACTATTTGATCCGATAAAAATTTCTGAATGAATAGTAATTAACGGTGAGGAATGAACACCCTTATCAAATTCAATTTCCCAGTTAACCTTACCATCTTTATAATTTAAAGATTTCAAAGTGTTTCTAGGTCCACCTACAAATAAAAAGTCACCGTTTGGTAGTACTGTTACTGACGTATATTGTTCTTCAATCTGTTTACCTTGGAAATATTCCCATAAAATCTCACCGTTGGTGAGGTCAATGCCATAAACTGTTCCATTATATGAATATATACAACCTATATTGTCATATGAAATAGCTCCTGATACTCCGACTTCTTCTAAAGTCTCAATTTTCCAGAGTATTTTTCCACTAGTAGAATTAAATCCAAATATTAATCCCGATGTGGTTCCAGAAAATCCTATATCTTTTTTATAACAAAGTGCTGGTGCCGGTTTTAAATACCCGTAGACTCTATTATTCCACAATTCATTTCCATCTTTATCTAGCCTAAATATATTATACCCATTACCAAATACAATATCATTGTTGCTAGTAATACTAATTGAAGTAGAGATTGCTTCCCAATCTGAAAAATGCTCATATTTCTTTTTCCATAAAAGTTCACCTGTATCTAAGTTTAAAGCATATAAAATACCATCATAATTTCCAGCAAAGACCCTTTTTGAGATAGTATCTATTGCAGGAACCTGATGAAAGGTTTCTCCAGCTTTAAATTCCCAAATTAAATACCCATTTGCTGAAATTCTTCTTAAAAATCCATCCTCAGATCCGATAATAAATGAATTGTCATTTAACACTACAGGAGAGCTATATACAGGACCATCAGTATTAAAAGTCCATACTAAATCTAAAGTGTCTTTATTAATACATCTTATTTTTCCATCCCAACAGCCGAAGATTACATTTTTGCCTGATAATAGAGCAGGTATACTCCAAAGATGGGTGTCATATGACATTTTTGCTACTACATGAGGTTTTTTCTTGTAATCAACAGAAGAACCACTCCACGTATCGGAAATTAACTGTCTATCTTTTTGGTTATTTTTATATTGTGTATTTTTAAGTAATTCAATATATTTTCTCATTATCTACTCCATTTAAACAATTGATTTCAATTCTTGCCTTAAATCCTCAACAAGGAAAGTCCTAGCACGAAAATATAATAAAACTGAGATAACCAATATACCAATACCATCTACAACCCAAACACCCACAGATCCATATCCCATTTTTACTGCAGCATAACTCATTGGAATAACAAAGATGTATGTAACTGATATAGAGATAATAGAAGATATCTTAGTATCAAGAAAAGAATCTAATAATGATGTCATAGACCATTGTAAATTATAGAAGAAGAAAAAGGTTAATTTAATATAAATTATAGTTGTAGCTAATTCTTTTGCATCTTGAGATAAATTATATAAATTAAAGAATGTGTTAAAGGATATTAAGACTATGACACTTATTAATAAGCTACTTGCGAACATTACTTTAATAATATTTTTAAAATTATTTTTTATATATTCTTTACTTTTATTCTCTCCAATAAATTTAGAGATAAGTACAGAAATTGAAACACAAAAAGCCTGTGGGATCATACAGAGCAATGAGAAGAGAAAACTACTTGCTTCATTTGAAGCTAAAACTTGAGCTCCTCCCCAACCAATCATTAGGAGCAATATAAAGGAAGTCATCCAATCATTTAACCAGTTCAATCCCTTTGGAAACCCCTTTTGTAATAATACTTTTAAAAATGGTAAGTCAAAAGTAATTTTCTTCAAATTTGTTAATTTTTTTTCTTTAGGAAGTACAATATTAATTCCTATAAATAAGATTATTACCATTATAATTTTGGACACTAGAGTAGAAATTGCCACTCCGTTAACTCCTAATTCAGGGAATACATAGATACCATAAATAAGTACCCAATTTAATATTACGTTAAAAATATTGCCAAATAAAACAGTAACAACCACAATTTTTGATATATTGTAAATATTTGCTGTATTTATTAAACAAGAGAATAATAAAGTAGGTATCGAAGACCATTTAAGAAAATTAATATAATCCGAAGCGATTTGTGTAACCTCTTGTGTTTGACCAGTGATGTAAAAAAATTGTTTTGTAAAAGATAGTATACTAATTACAATTAAACCAAATACAATAGATAACAGGGAAGTCATCCAAAAGTATGAAATCCCCTTACCTAAATTAAGCTGACTGTCATTTAATCTTGAAGCCATTGGAGTATACATTGACAATATACCTGTAAATAATATTGTAACTACTGTAAAAAATGTCCCTCCTTGACCCACAGAACCCAGGTACTCTTCACCGAGTACAGAAATCATTAAACTGTCTACTAATGTAAAAGAAAAAAGCACGAGACTATATGCTATTATAGGAATAACTCTCTTTACCAGATTCTTAGTTAAAACCTCATTTGACAATATTGATTCATTAACTGTTCTATTCAATGTTACCTCCTACAAATTCAGATATTTCAATTTTATACCCATTTGGATCCTTAAAATATACGGATCTAGAAGAATGATATTCTACAAAATCATCATAAAATAAAGGAACATTAAAAGCTTTTAAGCGATCAATTACAGAATCAAAATCTTCTACTATTAAACCGAAGTGAGTAATTCTTAATCCTTCTACTGGTTTATCTGTTGCTTCTTCGTTTTCATGCATGCATAAGTATATTTTTGCGGAATTACCAATAATAGCCCATCGAGTTGTAGCTCTTACACCCATTTCCTTAATCTCAAAATTAAATACTTTTCTATAAAATTCAATATTTTCTTCAAGATTACCAACATCCATTTGAATGTGATCAATTTTTGTAATATTTATAGGTGCTGTTACGCTCATTATACAAGTACCTCCTTCATTTGTTCAGGAACAAGATCATTTTCTTTCCATTTATTAATTGTATCTTCAAAGTAATCGACAGATGAATTTAGTTTCTTAGCTATCTTCAGTCCATTTATTCCAGAAGTAATATTATATGGATCAAACTTCAATAACTCTTTATAAACATCAATAGCCTCTTCATATTCACCCATTTTTTCTAAGCAACTTGCTTCTTTAAATAAACTAATGCCATATCGAGGAAGGATCAATTTCTTTGCCTTTCTATATTCATTTAGTGCTTTTTCAAAAGCCCCCATTTGCATATAGACATCTCCTAATTCTTGATATGAAATACTCCAATTTGGATCAAGTGAAATCAATTTCAATCCTGCTTCTTCAGCCTTTGCAAGGTCTTTTGTAAGATACATATGTTCTTTAATTGTTGATTCATAATAAGTCTTAAATACATCTAACCTAACAACTTTTTGGAAATCACTTTTAGGTTCTAATTTATTTGCAAAATAAAGACATTTTTCCATTTCTTTTCTAGTTTCTAGAGAATCCCCAGTTTCTGCAGGTATCATTGCATAAGCTCTATAGAAAGTAGATAGTGCATGGATATCACCAGAAACAGTTGACTCCTTGAGACTATCAGCTGCTTTACTACCCAAATTTACATACCACTGGTATAAATTCTCCGAAATAAAGTTCGTTTTTAAATACCATACAATTGCTTGAGATGAAAGAAACAACTGTGTCTTTAGTGAATAATTGTTATTTTCAAGTAGTTCTTTTATGTTCGTGAATTCTTCTTCACATTTTTTATTCGGATCAGTTCTATTTGATAAAATAAATTTTTGGAAATAATAAAAGATTTTTTCATGATTCAACAGTTGACTAGGATTTATTGATTTTAGTGCTTTGTTCGCTAATTCATATCTTGCTATTGATGATAATGAATAAGATAGGTTAAGTTTTTGAACAGGTGTTACATACTTAATATTATCTATTAACCATTTTAGTATTTTTATATTTCCAGATAATTCATATTCAAGATTATTAATTTCTTGCTTTGAATTATTTGTGAACCTAGACACTTCAAAAATTATAGAGGGTTCAAAAATTTGACTTTGATAATAAGGTAATTGATCAAAATTATGACTTTCAAATGAATAAACTACACCTTTAGTCCAATTACTTTCTAGAACATCTGATTTTGATAGTTGTAAAGTTGCTTCTATAAAAGCATTGTTATTTAATAACATGTACATAATTTTCACACCATTCCTTCTATCTAATATAATGGATATAGTTAATAATTAAATTCCTAATCAAGAAAATATATATTGTTAAATAGAGTTCATTTCCTTGTTCACGTTTTTTAATATTTCTTCTATTTCATCTAAATGCTCAAAAGTATGAGAAGCTACACCCTTCATTAGATTTTTTAAATATACTCTTCTTTCTCTATTTAAGATATATGTATCTAATGGATATTTTTTGTTTTCCAGTAACTCTAATAAATGATACCTATTTGCAAGAAAAAGATCTTTGGAAAGCATATATGGAAAAGAATTATAATTCAAACTGTCAACCCATATATCGCAATCATAGATATTCATTTCAAAATTTCTACCTGGCTCAGCAAGGATGTATTTTATAGCTAATGAATTGTTAACGTCTACCTCAATTAAATGGTTGACAATAGTGTTAATATTCCATTTGCTTCTAGGAGAAGTGTAATCTAAAATTCCAGGCTCTAACTGATTTATTATATTTATAAATTTATCTAAGCTTTCTTTATATAGGTCTACTATCCTATCGTTGGATAAATGTTTTTGCTCAATAAAAATGAGATTATTCCCCAATGGATCAGTTAATTCAATTCTACTATTAAAATAATTTTCGACATAGTTATGACTAAAACTATTGCCAAGAAGAATTTCTTGCAACCCTGTTAATTTACTTGTATATATATATATTGTGTTTTTATTCGGAAATATTTCCATATAAAAATCATCAAGTACATTTAATTTATCATTAGCAAATTTACTAACTAATATAGAAAATGAATCTGGATATGATATTAAATTATTATTTGAATTTAAGGATTTTATATCAAAACCTAGTGTTTTATAAAAGTCGTTTACTAGATTTATTTTATTTGTATTTATTAGATATCGGACTGCCACTAGATTTACCTTCTTTCTAAAACAGAAAAAATTTCTAAGTTATATCAGTATCTATTTTAAATACTTATAATTTTATGGGTTATATTTTTTAAAATATGATTATATACAGATGAGGAAAATAATGGTTGTAATACTTCATAGTTTACACCGACCATTATATTTACCCCATCGTATGATCTTAAATTAGAACTAGTAATTTATATTACAGCTTGAATACTTAATAAATTCTGATAACTAATGCAGTTCTATGTTATTTTCTCTATCATTTTTATACAGGTTGTACTGATGGAAAAAATGATGGTTGTGATACTTCATAGTTTACGCTAATCATCTTGGTTGCCCCCTTGTTTAACCTTTTTGTATAGATTATTTAATACATTTTGACAACTAATATACTTCTATTTTGTTTTCTCTATCATTTTATACAGGTTGTACTGATGGAAAAAATGATGGTTGTGATACTTCATAGTTTACGCTAATCATTTTGGTTGCCCCCCTTGTTTAACTTTTTTTTATAGATTACTTAATACATTTTGACAACTAATATACTTTTATTTTGCTTTCTCTATCATTTTATACAGGTTGTACTGATGGAAAAAATGATGGTTGTGATACTTCATAATTTACACTGATCATTTTGGCTGCCCCCTTGTTTATCCTTTTTTGTATAGATTACTTAATACATTTTGACAACTAATATACTTTTATTTTGCTTTCTCTATCATTTTATACAGGTTGTACTGATGGAAAAAATGATGGTTGTGATACTTCATAGTTTACACTGATCATCTTGGCTGCCCCCTTGTTTAATCTTTTTTGTATAGATTACTTAATACATTTTGACAACTAATATACTTCTATTTTGTTTTCTCTATCATTTTTATACAGGTTGTACTGATGGAAAAAATGATGGTTGTGATACTTCATAGTTTACGCTGATCATCTTGGTTGCCCCCTTGTTTAATCTTTTTTGAATAGATTACTTAATAAATTCTGATAACTAACATATTTCTATTCTGTTTTCTCTATCATTTTTTTATACAGGTTGTACTGATGGAAAAAATGATGGTTGTGATACTTCATAGTTTAAACTAAAAAATTCCATGGATAATACCTCCTATAATGGATTTAATTACGTTAATTATAATAAACTAGATATTATTATTTGTAAATAGAATATTTGAATAATAAATATTATTCATATATATTGTTATATTTAATTTATTTTATAAAATCTAACTATTTTATAAAATTAGTAAATTATAAACCGATGTTTTTATTTAGTTTTTTTAAACCAAAACAGGGATTTAATAACAATTAATGTTATTAAATCCCTGTTTTGGTTATTAAATTTAAAACTAAAAACACTTAAGTTTAAATTTTTTTATTAAATATACTAACCAAATTATTCTCCATTAAAGAGTATTATTTTGAATATCTTCCAATAATAATAAAAATAAAAGACAAGGGTAACAGTCCTTTAATTTAGCAAAAATCTCTCACCCAACCAAACAAAGAAGCATACTTGTCTGATGTGAAACAATAATAAGAAATCAACAATACATAGTCAATTGAAAGTTTTCCTTTATATTTTTTAAACAGTTGTTGACAAATTATCTACACACCTTTTATTTGATGCTGATACCTCAATTATTTTCACACAAAGGGCAAAAAAGAATTCCAATATCTTTTTTATTTATCTATAAGTAATTTGTCTTCTATATTTTGGGGTAAATATGATAATTATAATTCCATTTAGTGTTTATAGATTGATTTGGTCTTTAAATAAAAACTCCTCCTTATGCTAGTATTTTGATTAGTAAACCAAAATGTTAGCATAAGGAGGAGTTTATACACCAGGCTGAAGGCTTTTAGATCTCCAGGCCTACTTTTGACAATTAAAGTATTGGTGGGACAAACGGCTTTGGTAATTCATAAATCAAGTGATTTACTTTCATTTGTAAAATCCTCCTTATTATTACTTTTATAACTTTTAATATATTAAACTATTATTTTTTTTTTGTAAATATAATATTTCTGTATATTCCAAATAGTAAAATCGATTTAATAATTTTTTATATTCCCAAAACAGGACACAGAATTCACAACCTTAGTTGTTAAGCCAAAAAGAGCTTAAGTTTATTGCAATTATTATAATCAAATACAGATTAATATCCCATCTGGTAAATTTGTTTATAGAGTGGGTTCAAAGTCCCCCAGCAACTAAATTATCAACTGGGGAACGGTTCAAATATACCTCAAAATTTTTTAAAAGAAGAATAGATTTCGTGGAGATGATACAAAGTACATCATATGTTGACCAGTTTATTTATAACATACTAATAGGACCTGTATGAAGAACACATAAGTGTGAGAAGAGTTTTTCCGAAAAGTACTTAAAATTGAAAATCAAAAAATTTAGCAATATTTATTACCATAAAAAGGGGACTCCGATAGTTAAATTATCGCTTTCTTACCTATAAACAAGTTGTTAAGTTAATTTTATTTTTATTGGAACATTGATATTCACATTCCTTAAGGTACATACGCACCAAACGTGCTAACACAAAAGCAATATCAAGAACACAAAGAATTGGATCTACAGAGGGGGTAAAATAAGTTTTAAAACTTTACGAATTTGAAGACTGTACAGGTTGCCCAATACAAGACAGCATTTAAGATGTACAAACAAAGTGAGAACAGCCCTTTAGTGTGAGAATACAATACGGAAGGTTTAAGTAGAAAGCACGTTAGGTCACATAAAAACAAACAATCGATAGTTTCTTAGGTTTTTCTTACGTGGTCTCGTTGCAGCATTAGAACACAATTTATTGAGAGTAGCTGCATCCACATCGCTACTTTCATGAAACAGCTAAAACATAAGAGCAGATAAAGATAAATACATCAATTTTTATAACGATAGATATCAAAAACTACTAAGCGGCCTTTGCCCTAAGGAAATAGAGCCAAAGCCACTTGGATAACAATAATTATCTCTACTGTCTACTTGACAGGGACAGTTTCTTTTAATTAATAGTTAAAGATGAGGTCAATATGAAATGCTAATAACTGTTAGAGCTGTGTTTTTAAGTAGTCTTGTCCGTAGTAGCTCCATGTCAAATAATATTAGATAGGATCTAATTTCCAGTATAGCATTTAATATAACATAGAAAAAACTGTGATATTTTAATTGATGGTCACAAAACTAGGTCTTATTATGTAAATTTTCACTTAATTATTAAATGTAAATAGCGTTATATAGTTGAAAACTCTTTTATTAGTTGATCAAACCGTTTCAAAGTATTTTCAAACGGTTCCTGTGTCGTCAAATCAACACCAGTTCTCATTAGTAGATTTAGAGGACTGTCGCTACACCCACTTTTGAGGAACCCAAGATAGGATTGTATCAATTCTTGATTGTTATCCTGAATTTGACCTGCTAAATGAATAGCCGATGCAAAACCTGTAGCATATTTATACACATAAAAAGGGTGATATAGGTGATGAAATTTAGCCCATCCAATTTTTACTGTATCATCTACTTCCACCAAATCACCAAAATACTGAATAAATAATGATTCATATAAATTATTAAATACCTCTTCATTTAATGCGTTTCCTTGTTCCCAAAGTTCATGTGTGATCTTTTCAAATTCAGATAGCATCACTTGTATAAAGAAAGTTCCTCTAAACCTATCAATGATTTGATTTAGCAAGTATTTTCTCACTCTACGGTCAACAGTATTCTTCAAAAGATAATCACTTAACAACACCTCATTTACCGTAGAAGCTACTTCTGATACAAAATTGGAATGTTTGGCTTTGATGCGTGGTTGTGAATTATTTGAATAGTGAATGTGCATAGCATGACCCATTTCATGAGTTAGAGTAAAAAGACTAGCTAAATCTGATTTGTAATTTAGTAATACATAAGGGTTAAAGCCGTATAAACCAATAGTATATGCACCTGAACGTTTCCCAGTTCTCTCATAAACATCAATATATCCACCCTTTTTAAAACCTTTTAATATACCAATATATTCATCTCCAAGTGGTGATAAGGCTTCTGCCATTAAATCATACGCTTCATTATAAGGAACCTCTTTATTAACCTCTTCTGTCAAGGAAACGCTTAAATCATATGGTCGAATTTCATTGAGACCTAGGATTTCCTTCCGAATATTTGTGTATTGATGAAGGGCAGACAAGTTTTCTTTTGTTTTTGATATAAGATTTTGGAATACTTGAATAGGTATCTTATCATCATACAACCCTTTCTCTAAACTTGATGGAAAATTTCGAACTTTCGATATCATTACATTGTTCTTAATAACTCCTGATAGTGTAGAAGCAAATGAATTTTTCAATTGAAGATACGGCTTATAATATACTTTATAAGCTTCTTTTCTTGTTTCTCTACAATTGTCCATAATTAACTTTGAGAAATTCCCATGTGAAACCTCTATCTTAATCCCATTACGATTGGTTACTTCTCCAAACTTAATGTCAGCATAATTAAGCATCCTAAAGGTATCTTTAGGAGTAGAAAGTACATCACTCAAATGAGATAGAATATCTTCTTCACCTTTACTTAGAACGTGATCTCTATACCGATAAGATTCTAATAAATCATCTTTAAAATAATTTAACTTTGTCTCTTCATTAAGAAAGGTTTTTAACGTTTTCTCTTCTAGACTTAATAGGTATGGCTTAAAGAATGTATTAGCAGTATCAAATTTCATAATTAATTGCTTAGCTTGATCAAGCAAAGATTGCGCAGTAGAATCTCTTATGTCTAAATCAGCTAGAAGATATGCATAAATATACACCTTTTCTAAACGAGAAAATATCTCTTCTTTTTTAAAGAGGTATTGATATAACATTTTCCCATTAACAATTTTACCTTCAAATTGTTTAAGCTCTATTAACATTTCTTCAATTAATATATAATTACCTTTCCAATCAGACACAGAGTGAAAAACCTCAGATAAATCCCATGTATCTTTAACAGGTAACCTATTGCTCGAAATTGTCATATAAAGATCCTCTCTCATATATAATAGTAAATTAGTATTAGCAGTTTAGTTGCAAGATTTTTTTGGATAGAATTCTAGAAAAACATCTAAAGTTATACATGTATAGGAGAAGATTGAAAGGATATTGAAAGTCTTTTATACCAATTTTCTCTTAACAGAAGCGTTACAACTTAGCTGCTATCATCGCGCTAAGTTGTAAAAATAATCCGAAAATTAATTAGTACCAACCACTAACTTTATAACACTGCAACTCAAAATAAGCTCCCATTCATTTAATAACCGGTTATAATTTTCTTTATTGACTTGCTATAAAAATCTCTAACTAACTCTCTGTTTTCTTAACAGCTAGAGTATTTATGTATCTTCCTAAGTTATATCAACAAAGCAATGTAAACCTTATAATAACTGGTTTTTAATTTGGTTGAATACGCTTATTATATTATAATTTTATTTTAACCTATAGTCTCACTATGATTAATTTTCAATAAGCATAGGTAATCTAAATCATCAGTTTTAATATATACAACCTTTTACACAATTAATACAGTATTTAAGTTTCCTTAGGCTTGTGTATGATTTCCTAACTTCATCTCCCTTAGACAAATCAAATGTTACGAAATTTTCAAGTAATTTTTTTCCATTATACATTTATGTCACCTGTCAAACTTTTCTAGAATAAAAAAAGCTCTTTATCCTTGAAGGATTTAACATACACAAACAAATCAATACTCTTTGAGTAGTAAAGATACAAGTTTATTTTCATTTTCTACAATTTAATATTAACATAAAAAGATAAGCCTATCCTTTAATAAAAATGTTTCTAAACAAATATTATTTGGTTTCTTATTCCATTAAGTGTTATATTTTTTAATAAACTCCATAATAAACTCCATCTTAATCCTGCTGTTTGACCATTTATAAAATGGATACAAGATGGAGCGCTATTTAAGACCGAAGTCCTTCACAAACACTCTGAACTTTGTATTTTCAAGGTCTATTAACCTAGTCACCTTTCCCTATTTTTTCTTTTTCTCTTTTATCTTCTGTTGTATTTTCACTTTGGTATTTAATATCATTTAAAGTAAATCTAAACTTGAAACAATTATTTTTTCTATAGAATATTTATCTTTAAAATGAATAAGTCAACAAGTTCTCATACTTCAAGGTTCAGATGGCCTTATTGTTGTGCTTGATGTTCTACCGAAATTTATAAATAATGCTGTTCCCAGAAAAGTGTTTCACATATATGAGTAAACTTTTTCATTTTAATATGACGGTCACAAAGGGGCACACGAAATATCTGCACTTATTTCTTCAATAAATTTTGATTTTTTCCCCTCACGTATTAGCATGACTTCAATACATAATCTTAATTTAGGAATAATAAAATCGGGAATGAATTCTTTTCCTGAAAACTCAAGCTTTCCTGTTTCTCTATCATAGTCAGTACTAACTTAATTAAGCCACAATTACATTATTTTTTTCTTAGCCAACTTTTTTTAAACTTGCGTAATTGTGAGATACTACAATACGTTAATATTTTAAATACAAAGCTATTCTTCCCATATTTCTTAAAATCCTCATTTATTTCTGAATAATTATGTTTTCCTGATTTCATAGAGGAAGCATGGGATTTTAACCCAGCAAAAATATAATCTGAGTTTCCTACATAAAATCGATTAGTTTTAATGTTATGAAATACATATATACCTATTAAATCTTGTGTATTGAATCTATATTCTTCTTTACCTAACTCCCACACATCATCAAATGATATAGGTTGATTTAAATACTTTATTTCCCATTCAGTAAAATTTTTTCTCGTTGTTTTCATCCACATTTTTGCTCGCTCTTTTTTTTCTCTTCTATCCCTATTAATAGCCTTTCTTGTGCTAATCTGCTCTTAATCCCAATTATTTCAAATGTTATATATAGACAATCCCTTATTCAATTAAATGGCCCGTTTGCGAAATAATCAAATGAATAAAATTTCTTATCTTTAAATATATAATTTCACAAATGAAATTATTTGTTACGTAGTAATGGTCTACTATGCAATGCAATCCTACCATCAATTTAATTAACCCTTGCCCAATAAGGTATTTTTCATCTCCTTTAATACCAATACTGATATAAAAGTTAAAGGAGGTTCTAAATGATTGAAATAAAAAATGTGGCAATATACTGTCGTGTCAGCACCGAAGAGCAAGCAAGTGAAGGCTACAGCATCTCAGCTCAATTGCAAACCTTACGGCAATATGTTCATCTTTACGACTGGCAGATCGCTGAAGAATACGTCGATGAGGGCATTAGTGGTAAAGATATTAAAGGCCGACCAGCAATGCAAAGAATGATATTGGATGTGGAGAAGGACAAATTCCAAGCTGTACTGGTATGGAAAATATCACGTCTTTCAAGAAATATGTTAGATACTCTTGTGCTACTAGATAAATTTGAAGAGTTTGATGTAAAGTTTATTTCCTACTCAGAAAATTTTGATACTGGGAGTCCCATTGGTCGTCTTGTCGTCCAACTGATGGCATCTATTGCAGAAATGGAAAGAAATACTCTCTCGGAGAACGTCAAGCTGGGCATGACTCAACGAGCTAAAGAAGGGAGCTGGAATGGTGGTGTGGTTTTCGGTTATGATTCTATAGAAAAAGAGCTTATTGTTAACCCCATTGAAGCAGAAATTGTTCAACTTATATTTACCTTATATATAGAAGGTAAGGGTCTTAAGGCTATAGCTAATCATTTAAACAAAACAGGCTATCGGACTAAACGCAGTAAACACTTCTCAATAAATAGCATTGCTACCATATTAGATAATCCTATCTACAATGGTAAAATCCGCTGGTTACAAGTTGAGAACTGGGATAAAAAGAGAAGACGTGGAAAAAATACGAACCCCATTTTAGTTAATGGGAAACACAAAGCTATTATCTCGGACGAACTTTGGAATATCGTGCATGCCCGTAGAAAGATTAAGTCTTTTAAGCAGCGACAATCCAACGAGCCGTTCCTTTTAAGTAGCATTCTTCGATGTCCTACCTGCGACCAAGGTATGGTTCCATCCATCACTACTTATACTCGAAAAGATGGAACTAAAAGAAAACATCGCTATTATGTCTGCGGCGAATTCCACAACAAAGGATCAGCTGCTTGTAAAGCCAATTCAATTAAAGCATACGATGCAGAAGATGCTATTATTAAACGAATAATGGAATTCCTAAACGATCCATCTGGTTTTAATAAAACCATAGAAAATATCAATAAGGACACGGTTCAATTAAATGTTGAACTAAAGGAACAATTAGAAAATACTGAAACGGAACTTAAAAAAGCCAATGTCATGCAAGATAAATATATGGAAGCTTTTGAGCAAAACCTCTTCCCAATCTCCATCTTACAGGAAAGGTTACAGAAGTTATCTATATCGAAGACTGACTTGGAACAAAAGAAAAATGAACTTAGCGTTCAACTAAGTTCATCAGACTCAAAAAGTATTCCACCAGACTTGGTTAGGTATTTATTAGAAATGTATGTACAAGTATTTCCACAGTCCTCGAGAGAAAAGAAAAAACAACTGTTTCAGCTTTTGCTAAATAAGATTACAATCAAACAGTCCGACGGTCCTTCTCGAACTGTAGATAAAATAGAACTTGATTTTGACTTTTCAGAAGTAAACCTGTCAAGGACATTTACACTTATCCACATCCTGTATCTTGAATCAGATAATTCTGAAGTAGATTGCCCTTCAAACCCTGATTCAAAAGATAAAATATCACCTTATCTTCAGATTTTTTTGCCTCTATTTATGGTACGGTTCCCCCCTATTAATCCGAAACGCCCGATAAACCTGTTCCAACAAAATCAATCTCATCAACTGATGAGGAAACGTCATCTTAGAAAATGACAACGATTCGTTCGACCTCTGCATTACTTCATTACTTAGTCCTAGCGACCCACCAATCACAAAAGCAACTTTGCTTTTTCCGTACGTTGCCAAATGATCGAGGTCTTTTGCGAGCTGTTCGGATGTTTTCATTTTGCCTTCGATGGCAAGGGCGATGACGTGGGTGTCTTCTGATATTTTTGCGAGTATGCGCTCGCCTTCCTTTTGTTTGATTTGTTCCATTTGTTGCCCGCTTAAGGCTTCGGGTGCTTTTTCGTCTGGGAGCTCGATGATATTCACCTTTGCATAAGGTGTGAGGCGTTTTAAGTACTCTTGTATGCCTTGCTTTAAGTATTTTTCTTTTAGTTTTCCAATTGAAATAATTGAGATATTCACATTTATCCCCGCTTTATAAACAGTTTACTTACAAGTTATCCACAGTGGTTATCCACATATACACATTTTCTATCCACATCTTGTATGAGAATATTAGTTCCCTACAATATATGTTGCTTGATTTCGACAAAATTCACAGCATGTTGACAACTTTTCTTCTTCATTTAGCATATTTATTTCTGGTGCAATTTCATGTTCATCTACATACATATCAATGGCTAAATCTATATGTTCATCACAGCATTTCATGTTCTCATTCCTCCAAACAATGACTCTTTATATTTATCCACATGTGGGCAATTCTTTTTCCGATATCCATTGTAGCATATATTATTGTGGGTAATTATTGACATAAATATTTATCCACACACATAAAAGCATAAGCGACTTCTCATCCACCTTAAAACCGCAATCTTATCATCCTGACTCCACCGACAAGCACTTGAACTCAAGGCATTTCACATAAAGCTGCTTTTTACCTTCAGGTAAAATGTTGAATCGACCTCTCAGAGATAGGCGCTAAGGCTGAAAATTAGCTAATACTCATAAAACCCTCTCGACCTACCGTTTATACATCTACCTACAGCAAAATATATTTAGACAGCTTCATCGTTATCGTTTGTTTAAATCCTTGTCGAAACAATGTTACTTCCATCGTATCTCCTACTGACTTTTTCGTATATAAGTGCCTTCTTAAGCTTGTTAGGTCATTTATTTGCTCACCGTCAAGTTCGACAATGACATCAAACTCTTGCAAACCGGCTTCGTCAGCAGGTGAAGACCGTTCAACGCCAGTGATAGCTACACCTTTAGTCACTTCTGTTGGTAGCTTTAATGTTTTTTGTAAATGCTCTACCTTAATATCTTGTAAAGAGGTTAATTCTACCCCCATATAAGGGCGTCTAATCACGCCATTCTCTTCTAAGTTTTCAATTGTTTGTTGTACGTAGTTAATTGGGATCGAAAGGCCAATACCTTCAACAGTATGCCTTGCAATTTTCATCGAATTTATGCCGATGACCTTTCCATTCATATCTACGAGTGCGCCTCCACTATTTCCTGGGTTTATCGCAGCATCGGTTTGTAAAACCTCAGCAAACCAATCAATGATTCTGCCTTTTGATTCTACTTCAACTGGGATAAACCGATTTGTACCAGAAATAATGCCTTTTGTGACGGAACCTGATAGATGGATTCCTAATGGGTTACCTATTGCGATGACGGTTTCCCCAATTTTCAACTGATCTGAGTCACCTAATTCGGCAATGACCGTTATATCCTTTGCATCAATTTTGAGTACAGCCAAATCTGTTAATGCGTCAGTTCCGACTATGTCCGCATTTACACGTGTACCATCATATAGTACGACTTCAACGCGATTAGCCTGTTCAACAACATGGTGATTTGTCACAATATATGCTATGTCACGGTCTTTTTTATATATAACACCTGAACCAGTACCAGCTTCGACCGTTCCTCTACTTGACCAAAAGCTTGCTTCTTGAATGTTTACGACACCGACAACTGCCTCTGAAACTTTCTCTACAGCTTCAGTTACAGGTGTAATCACATTGACTGACATATTTCTACTAGAGGCTGCTGTAACTGAGACAGAATCAATTTCCTCTGGTAATTGAATTTTTTCGTGTTCATATACAATTTTATAAGGGAGGACATCTAATTTTGCTAATAGAGGAATGAACATAATGACAATGAATGTGCCGACAACTGCACCTATAAATACAGTTAACAACCAACCTTTTTTCTTTCTCTTCCTTTTGTATCTTTTTTGTATGTGAACATAACCATCGTCATAATAGCCCATTTATTAATCATCCTTTCATCGGACAATAGGTTAACTAATGTATTTGTTCAATAATTACACTGCATAACATTGCATTGTTGCCTTCAAGGATCGCAGTTTGTTTTTCATTAAAAATGTTAATTTTCTCAAGAATGTTGCATGCTTTTAACCATATCTATAGTATATTATACTTTTATGTAAAGAAAAATCTACCAACATATATAATAACTCTAATTATTAACTTAATTTCCTATGACCATCTTTTTTTGTCCAAATCAGCACTCTTTCTATGGAATTTAAGCTTTTACTGAAGAAATATCCCCTCTTTCTCTCAAAATAGCTACTGTTATTGTCCAACTTCAAAAAGAGGCTTCTCTCTGCCAAACGAATTTGACTAAAGAGAAGCCTCTACCTATTAATATCTAAAATATTTCTTCAATCAACTTCAGTGTGACTGTTTGTTCTTCACCGTCTCGGAAGATAGTGACATCCATCGTGTCGCCAATTGCTTTTTCATTATACAAGTACTTTCTTAATTCAATTGTATCTGTAATTTGTACACCATCCATTGCGACAATGACGTCTAATTCTGCTAAGCCTGCTTGGCTTGCTGGAGAATTAGGTTCTACTCGCTGGATGACGACACCTTCTGTAACATCTTCGGGTAAATGAAGTGTTTGTTTTTTATGGTAATCTGAGATCTCATTTAACGATACCAAGTCTCCTACTCCCATATAAGGACGCCGCACTTCCTGGTATTGCTCTAAGTCCTGAATGACTGGTAGCGCATAATTACTTGGAATTGAGAAGCCAATTCCTTCAACTGCTTGTTCAGCTATTTTCATTGAGTTAATCCCTATGACTTGACCATCGATGTTAACTAATGCTCCACCGCTATTACCTGGGTTAATTGCTGCATCTGTTTGCAAAACTTCAGAGTTCCAATCATACGTACCATCCCCATTAATGTCCATTGGTACAGAACGATTTAAACCTGATACGATCCCTTGTGTTACTGAACCAGAAAACTCCAAGCCTAATGGATTTCCAATAGCAATGACTGGCTCACCTAGATTAATTTGATCAGAGTCACCAAACTCGGCTACCGTTGTAACATGTTCACCATCAATTTCAAGAACTGCTAAGTCAGTCCAAATATCACTTCCAAGTATGGTTGCTGGTACGCGGGTTCCGTCAGCCAAGCTTACTTCTACTGCATTAGCACCTTCGATGACATGGTGATTAGTAACAACGTAAGCTTTACCGTTATCTTTTTTATAAATAACTCCTGATCCTGTTCCTGCTTCTTGTGCTCCAGCTTCGTTGTTACTCCAAAAGCCGGCTTGTTGAATATTCACTACACCGACAACTGCGTCTGATACTTTATCAACTGCATCCGTTATTTGTGAGGATACATTGACGGCAATATTTTTATTAGTTCCCTCATTTATTGGTGTCCCGTTATTTGTTTCGAGTTGCTCAGCTTGCTCCTCGTTAATAGCTATATCATACGGTAAAACATCTAAATTAACTAAAGTAGGAATTGCAATAACAACTAGCAATGCTCCCAGAATAGCCCCAACAAGTGCTGATAAAAACCAACCGCCTCGATTTCCTTTTTGCTTTCCTTGAGCTTGCTCATAGTCTTGATCATAATATCCCATAAGTGATCCACCCTTTCACCGATGAATGTTAGATTTTGCAATTAATGCTTGTAATATTTATTATACTCAGAAATACTAATAAATCTATCATATCCACGAACTAACACAGTCATCACATAATTTCACATGAAGGGTGTTTTTGCCTTTTTAGAGATGGCTCTTTTCATATGCTATTGTTTTAAAAAGTGGACAGTCATATAAGGTTATATCCACGCCCTAAATTTTAAAAATAGAAAAGAAGCCAAGAACGCTTTCTTGTAAGAAATACAACTCTATGCGAGTAAAAAGGATGAAGCAACTTCTAAGGGATGGATGCTATAAGTCGATTCAACTTTATGGAAGATTTGATTATGAACTAGACTGCTATGAGCTTTGTCGGTTGATTTGGATCAGTATCATATAAGTTAAACTGCTCTCCGATTATAAAACCTTTTGATTCTAATGTCTGAGAAACTGCCATCCGTGCTAAATCCTTCATATTATTATCTTGGCTTAAATGTGCTAAATAAATACGTTTCGTACGATCACCTATAACTTCAGTCATCGCAATGGCTGCATCTTCATTCGATACGTGGCCAACATCACTTAAAATTCGGCGCTTAATATTCCATGGATATTTACCCATTCTTAGCATGTCAACATCATGATTGCTCTCAAACACAAATACGTCAGCGTTGTTAATAATTCCTTTCATTCGATCACTGACATAACCAGTATCCGTAATAAGTGCAATTTTATTACCTTCATGGTGAAAAACATAAAACATTGGCTCGGCTGCATCGTGTGACACTCCAAATGACTCTATATCTAAATTGCCAAACGATTTTACTTTACCCATATCAAAAATGAACTTTTGTTCTGTAGGGATTTCACCAACTTTACTTTCCATCGCACTCCACGTCTTTGCATTCGCGTATATTGGTAATTGATATTTCCTAGCTAATACACCTATCCCTTTTATATGATCAACATGTTCATGAGTTACTAAAATTCCAGATAGATTACTTATCGAACGGTCAATCTGAAGAAATAATCGCTCCATCTGTTTACCACTTAAGCCAGCATCAACTAATATTGATTGCTCGTTCGTTTCTATATAAAACGCATTTCCAGTACTGCCACTTGCAAGCACACTAAATTGTAAACTCATACTTTCTTTCACTCCAAACTTTCCTCGTCAATTACTTTCCCCTCAAATGCATTGACGTAATAGTTTTCCTGATCATTTACGACAAATTGCCAAGTCGGTGTAAGAACCTTTGATTGGGGAGTTGTAAATGGCACAATTGAATAATATCCTAACTCAATTTCTGTTATTTGGCTACCAAACTTTAATAAGTTCTTATTGTGGAGAATTTCTAACGCCTTTATCGCAGGAATAATTTCTTCTTCTTTTTCGTATTCTTCTATATTAAGCATTGTCTGCCTATAAGAAATAATTTCATTTATGTCATTAAGTTGTACGATAATACTACTATTTTGTTCGTTGTAAATAACTTTATCATTAAATAGTTGATAGAAAATAATTTGGTTTAGCCCCTCATCCATTTCCCAAAGAGTATATTTATCGCCATCAATAATATACTCTTTGAAAAATTGACTTAGTAGGAAGTCAAGCTTTGCTTCTTCTAATGGATACGGTGTTAACAATGTTGATTCTACTATTGTAGTATCAACAATAGGTATATCCTGACCAGCTAGTTTCGTTAGTTCTTCTTCCGTAAACAATCTACTTTCACCGCTTAAATATTTTCCTCTCTCCTCTACCTCAGGAATTTTAACATAAGTAATATCGTCAGCAGCTAAATTTTCCTCAATTGTTTTTTCTGTCAGTATCATTAATTGGTTATTATTGCGCATTTCAAGTAACTGATAGATTAAAAAAATATCTAGCAAGAGAAAAGTAATAATGAAAATGGTTTTCGTCTTATTCCAATCCAATATACTCTCCTCCTACCTCTTCTACATTAATATGACGCCAGATGTTGTTATAACGATAAAACCAAACTGGATCAAAAATCAAAACATCTCGATCATCTCGTCTAAGCCTATAGCCTAGGATTAGATCTTCAAGTGAATTTTTATTAAATTGTTCCATTTGTTCCAAATGATTAATAATTTCTTCACCCGTTGGTATAGTAACCTCCCTATGTTCAGATATTTTTAGTTCAATCATCGGGCGTTCATATCGATATAATTTGCCATTTCGCCAATATTGTTCAATTTTTGTAAGGTTACTTTCATTGAAAACAGGTAGGTTTCGTAAAAATAACTGAAACTCTGTCGTTTGCGTATACTTTTCTCTGTTCTCATCCCAGCTCCAATAACGATATTTATCCGTCCATCCACCATGACTATTTACAAAATCAATGCTTTTTAATACAGTATTTGCGGTACTTAATATGTCACTATCCTCTGATACTGGATTCTCAAACTTTAAACGATTCGTTAAAGAATTTACTTCCATAAATCGTGAGCCATCTGTATACACAACCACGTGTGAAGATAATGATTCCTTTTGAACAGATTTAGGATCACTAAAAAGAGCATCCTTAAATACTTCTGGAGCTAGTGTTTCATACGTATATTCCAATTGATATACAGCTTGCTCTCCCGATGGTACATAAATGCGTTTTACTTCATTGATGTCGTATGGGATATAGTGTGTATACGATTTTTTTTCTTGGAAATTTTTCCTTATATTTTCTAAATAAACATTATCTAGTGATGCTTTATACACTCTTTGCTTATCATATAAAACAAAATATAATTCTCCCTTATCCACATCAACAACGATACGATCATACAGCCCGACTAAAATATCTGGATTTTGAAATTGAAACATTTTCTTCGTAAATTCAGCTGGAACTTGGTCTTGATAGACTATTTCAATTTTATTATCTCCATGGATAAATGATAAAAAATCTTTTTGTGGAATAGTATTAGATATATTTGTTACATTCGTAATAATCCATTTTTGTATTTCTGATACCATTTTATCAATTTTGTAATATTCATTTGTTCCATAATCATCGTAATTATAATGAATAAACATTTGACTAGGTTTAATCAGTTCTTCAACATCACGAGTTTCATTGTTAACTAAAACAAATTGATTAATATCTGGATTTTCTAATGTTTTATACTTATTTTGGAAAGTCCAAATATTCCATGTTAAAATAATACTGATCAGCACTAATGTTGTTAGCAATATTGATTTTAAGACCTCAAATTTCATGACCACTCATCCTCTTGCTCCTTTTCAAGTGGGAGTGTAAAGAAAATTGTCGTACCCTTGCCCTCCTCACTCTCTGCCCAAATGTCTCCTCCATGTGCTTCTATCATTTCTTTGGAAATTGCCAAACCTAGACCTGTTCCACCTAGGTTACGGCTTCTAGCCTTATCAACTCTATAAAACCTATCGAATATATGTGCAAGGTTTGCCTTAGGAATACCGACACCTTCATCACTTATGATTACTTCAAGATGATTAACATTTTTCCTCAAAGAGAAGCTGACTTGTCCTCCTTCTGGAGAGTATTTTAATGCATTTGAAATGATGTTATCTATGACTTGAGTTACTTTATCCTTATCAATACTAACCGTAATTTTTTCATCTGGTAGCTGTCTTTTGAAAGTTACATATTGATTCTTTGAAATTTCAAATCGATCAATAATCTGATGAAAAAATTCAATAAAATTAACAGGTGTTCTATGTAATGAGTAATCCCTACTATCTAACTTAGATAGCTGAAGTAAATCCTTCACTAGTCTTATCATACGTTCAGTTTCTGTTTGTGTAACATGTAAAAACTGTGGTGCAATATCTTTGTCCTGCCATGCCCCTTCGGCTAATGCTTCCAAATAACTTCTCATTGTCGTAAGTGGCGTTCTTAATTCATGTGACACATTCGCAACAAATTCTCGCCGTTCCTGCTCGATCTTCTCTTGCTCGGTCACATCATGTAAAACAGCTATTAAGCCATTTGTAATACCGATTTTATTTTCAATGACAGAAAAATTCACCCGAAGTATATAAGAGTTATCCTTTGTACTCACGTCGAGTATTAAAGATTCTCTCTCATTTAAAAGTGTATCAAAATTAAGTTCATCCTCTAATCCTAAGGCCGAAATAATAGGTTCATTAAATACGTCTTCCCTAGATATACCTAATAGTTTTAAGGCAGGATCATTTATTAAAATGATATGTCCTGTTCTGTCAGTCGCTATAACCCCGTCTGTCATATGTGTAATAACTGAAGCAAGCTTACGTCTTTCACCCTCTGTAGACGCTTGTGCTTCTTGGAGTTTTCTAGATAAATAATTAAAGGTTAATGCTAATTGACCAATTTCATCATATCCGTAAATACGAACCTTTCTAGAGAAATTTCCTTTTGCCATCGCAAGAGCTTGTTTTCTCATATCTGAAATTGGACGAGTAATCGTATGGGCTAAAAAGATCCCTAATACGGCAGTAATGACCATAGCTAAAACTGTTCCTGTTACAAGAATACGATTAATTTGCTTCATTTGATTATAGACATTTTCCATAGAGGCTACTAAGTATATCGCACCAACAATTTCATCATTTGACTTGATAGGTGTTGATAATACACGCAATCTGAACCCTGTATTTGGTTCTATAACCAATTCATCACTAGCTGTTCCAACAATAAGCGCAAGATTAATCCCACGCTCAGTCATTCTTTTCCCAACAATTTTCTCATTATCTGGATTAGACGTTCCTATGACACGACTATTGATATCAATAACACGTACCTCAATAATGTCCTGATAATCGTAGTCTCGCAAAATATTTTTGACATCATCCTCAACTGTGCTTGCTTGTTCATCTCGCTCTAATGTTATGGCTTCCTCTAAATAGTAGGATAGGATGTTTTCTTGTCTATCCAGTGACACTTTAAAGCCTTCGACGAGCTGACCTTCTAGTTTCCGAACAAAATACACCCCTATAATTTGCATAGCAATAAGAATGAGGAGAATATAAATTAGAATAAACTTAATATGAATGGAACGAAACACACCAACTTTTTTCATAAATAAATTTACTCCTGCTCTGGATTTCGTAAGTAGTATCCAACACCCCTTCTAGTAACAATCCAAGTTGGATCGCTAGGGTTATCTTCAATTTTTTCACGGAGTCGTCGAACTGTGACATCAACTGTACGAACATCGCCAAAATAATCGTAACCCCACACTGTTTGAAGCAAATGCTCTCTTGTCATTACTTGACCTAGGTGTTTTGCTAAATAATGTAATAACTCGAACTCGCGGTGAGTCAGCTCTATCGTTTCACCACGTTTTGAAACAACATAAGCATCCGGTTGGATGACTAGTGGTCCAATTGATAAGTAATTATTGTCATCTTGTGATGTATCTTCTTCTGGTATGAGTTGATGCCTTCTTAAATTAGCTTTTACACGTGCAAGCAACTCTCTAGTACTGAACGGTTTTGTTACATAATCATCCGCTCCTAATTCTAAACCAAGAACTTTATCAATTTCTGTGTCCTTTGCTGTTAGCATGATAATTGGCATATCATATTTTTTCCTTACTTCTCGGCAAACTTCCATTCCATCTTTTAGTGGGAGCATAATATCGAGTAATATAATACTCGGTTTTACCTCTTCAACTTGATTAAGTGCTTCTACTCCATCGTAAGCACATGTAACTTCGTAACCTTCTTTTTCTAGGTTGAATTTTAAAATATCAGCAATTGGTTTTTCATCGTCTACTACAAGAACTTTATTTTTCATAGAAAGACTCCTTTCCCGGAACATTCTGTATCCTTACTTTATCATGAGGAGTATATGAATTACAAAAAAACCTCTAGCAAAGCTAGAGGTTACTGCAAGAAGTTTCTCGGGTTTTGTACACTTCCGTTTTTGTATACTTCAAAATGTAGATGGGTACCAGTTGAATTACCTGTCGACCCCATCATGCCAATTTTGCGTCCTTTTTCAATCGTTTGTCCAACTGAGACGCTTATTGATGACAGATGTGAATATGTTGTCTTTATACCATTGTTATGATTAATAACAATTCGATTCCCATATCCTCCATCCCAGCCTGCAAATTCAACGACTCCATTGTCTGCAGCTTTAATCGTATAATTACTTGGTCTCGCAATATCCATACCTTTATGCAGCTTTCCCCATCGCTGTCCCATTTCGCTTGAAACATAACCGCCTGAGGCTGGCCATAATAGAGTACCAGTTCCACGTGAAGGCACAACCTTCGTACCTTTGAAAATAATTTTATTTACAGGTTCTTTAGTAACTTCTTCTTTAATCGTTGTTTTTTCTATTTGCGTACCATTATCTTTTACAGTAATAATATTCTCTAGTTTCTCACCATTTTGACCTTCTTGATTTACCTTTTGATCACCTTTATACATTGTATCTTTTTCAATCGTCTCGGTTTTAAATGGTATTACAACTCGTTTATAATGCTCTTCTTTTACGAGAACATGTACAAATGGTTCATACTGAGTAACATTTAATTGCTGACCAATTTGCAATACTGTCTTTTCGGATATATCTGAATTAAGTTTAAGAAGCTCTTCTGTGCTTAAGTCATGAGCATTTGCAATACTTCCTAAGACATCACCTTGTTTAATTTCATATTTTTTCTCTGCCAACGTCCCTTTCTTTAATAAAGAAACACCTTGGTCAACAGTAATGATATTATCTGGTGAAATGTCCTCTTTAGTAACTTTAACTGATTCATCAAAGGATACATCTATAATTCTTGATTCGCCTTCCTTCAGTGGCGGTAATTCATTCGATAGGTCATTCGGTAATTCATTAGGCTTTTGTTGTAGCTCTAATTTTTCTAACTCTTTTGCTGAAACGTAAGACGTTTTGATCTTTTTCAACACTTCATTTGCTTCTTCTTCGTTTGCAAAATAAGCGATTGGTTCTCCGTTAACATTAATGGCAGCTGATGCTGCAAATATCTCTATGTTATTTTTAACTTTCTTAGCGGTAGTTTCATTATTAACTACAGGACTAAAGACTTTTTCAGGTATGTAGGTTAACTGGTCTCCTACAGAAAATTCAAGATAACCGTTACGATCGTCCATCTTTTTCATCTTGTCGTTTACAGCCTTCTCAATAGTCTTTTTGTCATCTACTGTTCCAATATTTTCTCCGTTAACATATACATGATAGATTGTAGATATGACTGATCCACCATTAGCAGCTTCTACCGAACCAACTGTTAGTGTTGCGACTGCTACAGTCGTAACCATTGCTTTTTTGACGATACTAAGCGCTTTCTTATCAAAGTTAACAGGTTTAATCAAATGACGTACTTTAGTATATATGTTTGTTTGTTTTAACACTACTTTTCCTCCTAAAACAGGTTTCTCCAGCGCCTTGGGAGAGAAAATTCTTTATATTTTAATGTGACAAATTTCTCTTTTAAACACTCTATTACTTTATCATAAAATAAAAATAATGGCATACTAGATCAAAAGATGTAACATAATTGTATTATAGCTGTAATTTAATAGTTTCTTTTGTAAAATACAAGGTAATAAAAGCTAGCATTCTACTAGAATTATTACCAATATTATCATTTAATTAAAAAAGTATGATCTATACAGACCATACTTTGACAGTGGCTCGGGACGGAATCGAACCGCCGACACAAGGATTTTCAGTCCTTTGCTCTACCGACTGAGCTACCGAGCCGTAATGAATTGTGCTTTTATTCCCTCGCATCTCTTTTGCAAGAGATTGCTCCTCGCAGAACTACTCTGACGTCTCTTCATAGATGAATACGTTCTGCTCTAGCTACCGAGCCATACTTGCTATTCATCAATAATTTCTTAGTTCTTTATGTAATAAAATGGCGGTCCCGACGGGAATCGAACCCGCGATCTCCTGCGTGACAGGCAGGCATGTTAACCGCTACACCACGGGACCAAATATTCTATACAGTTTATTATGTAATACTTAATTTTTATAAGTGACCCGTACGGGATTCGAACCCGTGTTACCGCCGTGAAAGGGCGGTGTCTTAACCACTTGACCAACGGGCCATATAATCATAAAATCTCAATTGATTATCAGCGACATTTAATATATTAACATATTTTTAAAATAAAATGCAATAGTATTTTATTTATTTTTGGGCTCTTTTTGTAAGCTGTGTTGTTATGTTGACTAAATTAAATAAGACAATATTGAGTTGCAATCATTTTTATAGTAATAACAATCCATGAGCATTAGTTGTTAAAGCGTATATCCTAATACTATAATTTAAAAACAACAAAAAAACAATACAACCTTTTTAACAGTCAAAAGGGCTAAAAGTTACCCATTTTAGCCCTTTTGTCTTATTGTAAAATAGACTTTGTCTTTACATACATGTGGTTGTTAGAGGCTGACATCGCGACTCTAGAATGAAAAATAACAATCAACCTGAAAAAAACTAAAGCAAGAAACAATAATTAACTATATACGCTACGCACAACATTTGTTTGTGATCGATCTGGTCCAACTGAGAAGATTGATAAAGGAATACCTGTTAGCTGTGATACTCTTTCAAGATAATGACGAGCATTTGCAGGTAACTCTCCTAAATTTTTGACTCCTGTAATGTCCTCTGACCATCCAGGCAATTCTTCGAATACTGGCTCACACTCTGCTAGCATTTTCAAGCTAGCAGGAAATTCTTCTATGAGTTGTCCCTTATAACGGTATGCTACACAGATCTTTAATGTCTCGATTCCTGTAAGTACATCAATTGAGTTAAGTGATAGATCAGTGATTCCACTTACTCTACGAGCATGTCGAACGACTACACTATCAAACCAACCGACGCGACGTGGTCTACCAGTAGTCGTACCATATTCACGTCCTACTTCTCTAATTTGATCTCCTATCTCATTCGTAAGCTCTGTAGGAAATGGTCCATCTCCAACTCGGGTCGTATATGCTTTTGATACACCTACAACATGTTTTATTTTAGTAGGACCGACACCTGAACCAATTGTAACTCCGCCTGCGACTGGATTTGAAGATGTTACAAATGGATACGTTCCTTGATCTATATCTAGCATTACACCTTGAGCACCTTCGAATAGAACTCTGCGTCCTTCATCTAGCGCATCATTTAACACAACAGATGTATCACAAACATATTTTGCAAATTGTTGTCCATATCCATAATATTCGTCTAATATATCTTCAATTTTAAAGCCATCTACCTCATACATTTTTTCTAATAAACGATTTTTATCTTCAAGGTTTTTAGATAGCTTCTCTTCAAATGCCTCACGATCAAGAAGGTCTGCAATTCGGATACCTATACGAGCTGCTTTATCCATATATGCTGGACCGATGCCCTTTTTCGTCGTTCCAATTTTGTTATCGCCTTTTCTCTCTTCTTCGACCTCATCGAGTTTAAGATGATAAGGTAAAATGACATGTGCACGATTACTAATACGTAAATTATCAGTACTAACGCCACGTTCGTGCAAATAATTCAGTTCTTTAACAAGAGCCTTAGGATCAACTACCATGCCATTACCAATCGTACAAATTTTATCAGCATAAAAAATGCCTGAAGGTATTAAGTGTAACTTATACGTGTTACCGTTAAACTTTATTGTATGTCCTGCATTATTTCCACCTTGATACCTTGCAATTACTTCTGCGTTTTCTGAAAGAAAATCTGTAATTTTACCTTTCCCTTCATCTCCCCATTGTGTTCCAACAACGACTACTGAAGCCATCTAGGCACCTCCGCTTTTTCCGAACTTTCATTTTTATTATTATCAAACATGATTAGTGTACCAATTCCATTGTGTATAGTCAATTAAAACCGAACATTATTATTTTATTTAGTAATTTTGTTCGTAGTTTTAATAATTACTTGATTAAACATTTTTTTAACAGATTGATCGTAATAAAAATTAAACACATATACAACTAACACCTTTTTTCTGTATAACGATGACTGTTGCGTAAAACACATCATGACAATTGGGACAAACAACATATAATAAATGGTTATATAAATAAATGCTTAGCATTATTCGCTTAGAATAAAAATCATATTTCATCTTCCTTTTTAGACGATCAACTTTTCATAAAACGGAAAATTGTAGTAGTTAACAAAAAAAGAACCACATGTAGATAATCTCTACTTTGTGGTTCTCTATTATTTAGTAATCTCCTAAACTATGCTCCAGCAGGAACACTTGAATCGCCATAGCGTGTCTCTAAGTTTACAAATTTATTATACTCTTTGACAAAAGCTAGTTGTACAGTCCCGACTGGACCATTACGTTGTTTGGCAATAATGATTTCTATTATATTTTGATTTTCTGTTTCTTTATCATAATAATCTTCTCGATAGAGAAAGGAAACAATATCAGCATCTTGCTCGATACTTCCTGATTCACGAATATCTGACATCATCGGTCGCTTATCTTGTCTTTGTTCAACCCCACGGGAAAGCTGTGAAAGAGCAATAACAGGTACTTTTAATTCACGTGCAAGTGCTTTTAATGAACGGGATATTTCTGAAACTTCCTGCTGACGATTTTCCCCGCTTCGCCCACTACCCTGTATGAGCTGTAAATAGTCTATTAAAATCATTCCTAGACCACTCTCTTGCTTTAGGCGTCGACATTTTGAGCGAATTTCACTAATACGTATACCTGGCGTATCGTCGATGTAAATACCTGAATTAGAAAGGCTCCCCATCGCCATCGTTAGTTTACCCCAATCCTCAGGAGTGAGTGAACCGGTCCTTAAGTTTTGGGCATCAATATTTCCTTCAGCACAGAGCATACGCATTACAAGTTGCTCTGAACCCATCTCAAGACTAAAAATCGCTACATTTTCATCAGTTTTCGTAGCAACGTTTTGAGCTATATTTAACGCAAACGCAGTTTTACCGACAGAAGGACGTGCTGCAACAATAATTAAATCATTACGTTGAAACCCAGCAGTCATTCGATCAAGCTCAGAAAAGCCTGTTGGTATACCAGTAATGTCACCTTTGCGATTGTGTAATAATTCTATATTGTCATACGTTCGAACGAGAACGTCTTTTATACTTTGAAAGTCACCTGCGTTTTTCCTTTGGGCAACATCCATAATTTGTTTTTCTGCTTCATTTAAAAGAACATCTACTTCATCTTCTCGACTGTAGCCATCTTGAGCAATCGTCGAAGCTGTTCTAATGAGGCGACGTAAAATAGATTTTTCTTCCACTATTTTTGCATAATACTCAATATTTGCTGCAGTAGGTACTGAGTTAGCTAAATCACTTAAATAATTTAGCCCACCGATCTCTTCTAAGAGCTTCCCATCTGCTAGTTCTGATGTAACTGTTACTAAGTCAACAGGTTCACCCTTATCTGAAAGTAATAGCATAACATGAAAGATTTTTTGATGAGCAGCTCGATAAAAATCTTCAGGAATTAATATTTCAGAAGCCAAAGTCAATGATGATGACTCAAGGAAAATAGCACCTAATACAGCTTGCTCCGCTTCAATATTTTGCGGTGGTATGCGATCCATTATCATATCACTCATCCACTTTCACCATCCTATAGAAAAAATGTGATTTTTAGAAAAAGGTACGTTTAAAAATGTACACTTTATCATTAAATCACATTTCCACTCATTTTGTATAATTAATTTATTCCTCTATTACCTGAACTTTGACAGTAGCGGATACTTCTGGATGTAGTTTAATAGATACGTTTGTAAATCCTAAAGCTCTAATTCCATCCGCAAGCTCTATTTTACGCTTGTCAATTTTCATTTTATGTTTCGTTTTTAATTGCTCTGCTATTTGTTTACTCGTAATTGAACCGAATAATCTGCCACCTTCACCAGCTTTCGCAGTAAATTCGATGGTGATTTTCTCAAGCTCTGCCTTTAATTTTTTGCACTGATCTAGTTCTGCTTCAGCCTGCTTCTCTTCCTTTTTTTTCTTCGCTTCTAATGAACTAATATTACTGTTTGTTGCTTCTACTGCAAGACCTTGTTTGAAAAGAAAATTTTGAGCGTATCCATCAGATACATTTTTTACTTCCCCTTTTTTTCCTTTCCCTTTAACATCCTTTAATAATATTACTTTCATGATTCTTTCCCTCCATCTAAATAATCATCAAGTACTAACTTTAATTCCTGTTCAACTTCATCAATACTCATATTCTCTAACTGTGTTGCAGCATTTGTTAAGTGACCACCGCCGCCGAGAGCTTCCATAATGACTTGGACATTAACATTACCTAAAGATCGAGCGCTAATTCCAATTACTTGATCACTACGCATCCCAACAACAAACGAAGCTGTTACATCATTCATTGATAATAATGTGTCAGCGGCTTGAGCTAATAACACTTGATCATACGTTTCATCAGCATCTCCAAGTGCTATTGTTAAGCCTGATCGATAGATCACCGCTTTTGCTATTAGATTAGCACGTTTTACATAATGATCAATATTTTCTTTTAATAATTTTTGAACGAGTATAGTATCTGCACCGTGAGCACGTAAATTAGATGCAGCATCAAAAGTTCGTGAGCCAGTGCGTAGCGTAAAGCTTTTTGTATCTACGATAATCCCTGCTAACAATGAAGTTGCTTCAAGCATATCCATCTTTAAACCTTTAGGTTGATACGCTAATAGCTCTGTTACAAGCTCAGCAGTAGAAGATGCATAAGGTTCCATATAGACGAGAAGGGGGTCTTCTATGAAGTCCTCACCTCTTCTATGATGATCGATTACAACTACACTTTCCGTTTTATTAATTAATCTTTCCTCAATGACTAGTGAGCTTTTATGAGTGTCTACAACGACTAACAATGTCTCGTCAGTAATTATTTCAAGCGCTTGTTCAGGTGTAATAAATCGAGACCATAAGTTTGTATCTTTTTTAATTTCATTAATCAGACGTTCGATTCCAGTTCCTATATCATCTTTGTCTAATACAATGTACCCATTCTTCTCATTCACTTCAGCAACTTTTAAAATCCCTATTGATGAACCTATCGAATCCATATCAGGGTTGACATGTCCCATTATTAATACTTGATCACTTTCAGTTACAAGTTCTTTCAATGCATGCGATATGACACGCGCACGTACCCTCGTCCTTTTTTCCATAGGGTTCGTTTTTCCTCCGTAGAACTTCACCTTTCCATTCGTTTGCTTAATAGCAACTTGATCACCACCTCTTCCGAGTGCTAGATCAAGACTTGATTGGGCAAGTACTCCTAACTCAGGTAAAGATGAAACCCCTACTCCAATACCAATACTTAATGTTAAAGGCAAATGGTGCTTTGAAGTTTTTTCTCGAACATCGTCTAATATAGAAAAACTCTCGGTTTCTAATTGCTTCAAGATATATTCATTCAACACAGCGATAAAACGTTCGGATGATGTTCTTTTAATAAAAACCCCGTTTTCCTTTGCCCACTTATTTAATAAAAACGTTACTTGGCTGTTCAAATTACTTCTTGTTTGATCTTCTACTCCTTGCGTAACTTCATCATAATTATCTAACAAAATTACTGCTAGTACAGTCCGTTCATTCTCATATTGAATTTGAATTTCTTTCTGTTCTGTTACATCAAAAAAATAAATCAGACGTTCTTCTGGCTTTACATGTACTTTAACCTTTCGTTCATAAAGCGTAATAATATCATCATCAACTTCTTGCTTAATAATCGGAATTAAGCTCTCTGTAATGTCATGTAGTGAACGTCCTACTAATGTATCCTCTGGAAAATAGGAAGTTAAAAATGAGTTACTCCATTCTACATTAAAGTGTTCGTTATAAAGTAGTATCCCAATGGGCATTTCTAGTAAAGCTTCTTCTCCAACTTTTTTGACTCGGTGGGAAAGAGTAGAAATATAATCTTCTATCGATTGGTTAATTACCCTTTCGGACTTAATAAAAAAGTATATAGGGATGCCAAGGAGCATAAAAGCAATGATTCCGTAGATCCATTGATAAAAAGTAATAATAAGTATCATTAAAATCGAAATACTAATTATTCCATATATAGGATACCGAATTACACTCTTTTTATAGTACGAAGGCACGTTTTTCAGCTCCTAAATTTTAAGATATATGCGCCCATTAGCGCTTAGTTACTATTCTTTTCCGTAGGTCGAACCCTATATCAATTATACCTAAGATTCGAATAATTGGTATAAGAAACAAGGAAATGATAAATACAAACAATTGAACAACTTTAGAATAGCCTTTATGGTGTAAGAAATAAAATAATAAAGACATACCTTGAATAATCATTAGTAATTGCAAAATAAAATCAATATTTATCATTGGAAAGAACAAACTTGATTCTTCTTCTATAACAAAAGACATAATGATCGTAATTAAATAATACCAAATGACACTTTTGGGCAGCATAAGATCTCTAAAAGGTGGCCACGGTTCAATATTTATATTAAAACGCTTAATAATCGGTATTGAAACAATTAACGAAATGAGTGCAAATAAAAACGCAGTCATAACAAAAAAGCTTGGTATTAAGTACTGAAATAAATCTACTGTTGCTTGAAATTGTTTAAGGACTTGCTCATTTACATCTTGTCCTACGCCCTCCATCATGCTTGTAGCCATCGTTATTGACTCATTCATCAATAATGTCATTTCATTTATAAAATCAATTTTGAAAAGCAACATCGATCCAACATAAATAAATGTAATATTAATTAAGTATATGACCGTTCCAATTAACAGTGTCATGTAATGACTTTTCTTTTTCTTTATTAAATACCCTGTAACAATGCCACCACTTGTAAACATTAATGCAAGCGGTACTGCCAATACTGAACCAACGGCAATTGTTAATAAAATAGCAGGTATAATTAATATTATGCCATTTCGCAAACCATTTCTAATCGTAAAAAGCATAATTGGTAGTGGAAGAAAAAATATTGATACTGATCCAAGGAATGGTATGTACATAGAAATGAACACTAATATAATAAAAATTGCTAGTAATATAGCTCCTTCTGTTAATACTTTCGTATTCTTCACAGTTCCACCTCATGTTGGCTTAATTTCTTCATTTTCTTCACTTACTATATCAATTCATCATTAGTACGTAAAGTAAAGTGCGATTGCTCAATCTCAACAATAGAGTATGAGGCCTAGTTAACCGACAAACACTGAAGGCACTTTCATATGAAGGGTTTGGAGTTGGATATAAACAACGTTCGTTTTACATAAGGCCGTTGACAGACATATGACAGATCGTCAATACCCGTATTTATACGGCGTACGTAATAATCACTATAGCTATAACAGCCTGAGGAACAAGAATTAACATAAGTATGTACCTATTTAAGAAAGGAAAAAGCAGCAAGGAACCCCCGCTGCTTTAAAAATTATTATTCACCTGTAACATAAGGTAGTAATGCCATTTGACGAGCGCGTTTAATAGCAATAGTTAATTTACGTTGATATTTAGCGCTTGTGCCTGTAACACGACGTGGTAAAATTTTACCTCTTTCTGAGACAAACTTTTTAAGTACATCAATATCTTTGTAATCGATGTGAGTGATACCGTTAGATGTGAAATAACACACCTTACGACGTTTAGCACGTCCTCCTCTGCGTCCTCCTGCCATTATTCATCCTCCTTTCTATTTCATTTATATATACACGTTCAAGAATAATCGAATAAACTACTCAGCAAATTAGAACGGCAAATCGTCATCAGAAATGTCTATAGGCTGTCCATCATTTGCAAACGGATCGTCATTTACTCGAGTAAACCCTTGATTATTATTATTACGTTGGTTCTGATTTTGTCCAAATTGCTCGTAGCCACCTTGGTTTCCTTGGTGATTATTGCCTGCAGGTCGCTGCTCATTACCTGATCGCGGCTCTAAAAATTGCACACTTTCAGCAACTATCTCAGTTACATATACGCGTTTACCGTCTTGTCCTTCGTAGTTGCGTGTTTGAACACGTCCATCTACTCCAGCTAAGCTACCCTTTTTCAAGTAGTTTGCGACGTTTTCAGCTGGTTTACGCCATACAACACAATTAATAAAATCGGCCTGTCGTTCACCTTGCTGATTTGTAAATGTTCTGTTGACAGCTAACGTAAAGGTTGCAACTGCTACTCCACTTGGAGTATATCGTAATTCTGGATCTTTCGTTAATCGTCCGACAAGAATTACACGATTCATCATCAGAACCACTCCCTTTAAAGAACCTCTATTTTACAGAGTTTCTTTCAATTTATATTTATTCTTCTTCTTTTACAACGATATGACGAATAATATCTTCACTAATTTTTGCTAGGCGATCAAATTCGTTAATCGCTTCAGCATTAGAAGCTACTTGTAAAATCATATAATAACCATCACGGAAATCATTGATTTCATAAGCTAGACGGCGTTTTCCCCATTCTTTTACTTCAGCAATCTCCGCACCTTTTTCAGTTAAAACGTTGCTAAAACGTTCAACAACTGCTTTCTTTGACTCATCGTCAATGTTTGGGCGGATGATATACATAATTTCGTATTTTCTCATCACAGTCACCTCCTTTTGGTCTGACGGCTCTCAAATGAGAGCAAGGAGCAATTGAATTAATTACTCACAATACGTGATTATAGCATATGGAGAAGAATATCGCAAGCGCCTTACAAATTTCTGATAAACATTTCGCCATTTCACATGAAGGTGCTTTTTGTCCTCCAATGAAATGGCGAAGTAACCTCGAAGAGATAGACACTCGAGCTTCTTATTGTTAAATAAAATTAACCCTTGTATATAAATTTAAGCGCATGCACCTAAAGAGTCTTACAAAACACAATTATGTGAAGCCATTACTTTTACGTCGAGTGTTTTCACATGATTGTGCTTGCCAACAAACAAACACGCACATAACTAACGTTCGTGACATCTTTTCTTCTATAAAGCAAAGACAATGGCTATCACCATCATCTAGCTTCTCAAATTAAGTTAAAGTAGTAACAAAGTTTACGAAATGAGCCTAAACGATTGATACTGTTTTACACATTAAATCGAAAGTGAATGACATCTCCATCTTGAACAATATACTCTTTTCCTTCCAAGCGAACATTACCAGCTTCCTTCGCCGTTGTCATAGAACCTGCCGTTAAAAGGTCGTCGTATGACACTGTTTCTGCTCGAATAAAGCCACGTTCAAAATCTGTATGGATGACCCCTGCACATTGCGGAGCCTTCATTCCTTTACGGAAAGTCCATGCTCTAACCTCCTGAACACCGGCTGTAAAATAAGTAGCTAGTCCAAGTAAGCTATAAGTTGCACGAATAAGTTGATCTAGGCCTGATTCTTCTATTCCGAGCTCTTCAAGAAACATTTCCTTCTCTTCCCCTTCAAGCTCAACAATCTCAGATTCAATTTTTGCGCATACTACGATGACTTCTGAATTTTCTCCTGCTGCAAATTCTCTAACTTGCGTTACATATTCATTGTTTGAAGGATCCGCGACTTCCTCTTCACTGACGTTCGCCACATATAGAATAGGTTTAATCGTTAACAAGTGTAGTCCTTTAACAATTTTCATTTGCTCTTCAGTAAACTCAACTGAACGTGCTGGCTTTTCATTTTCAAAAGTTTCCTTCAGCTTCACAAGCACCTCGTGCTCGTACATCGCTTCTTTATCTTTCTGCTTTGCCATTTTGCCAACGCGATCAATTCGTTTATCTACAGTTTCTAAATCTGCTAAAATTAGTTCTAAATTAATTGTTTCTATGTCTGCAATTGGATCCACTTGACCAGACACATGAGTAATATTTTCATCCGCAAAACAACGAACAACATGACAAATAGCATCAACTTGTCGAATATGAGACAAAAATTTATTACCTAAACCTTCACCTTTACTTGCTCCCTTAACAATACCAGCTATATCTGTAAATTCAAATGCTGTAGGTACAGTCTTTTTCGGTTGAACAAGCTCCGTTAATTTCTCCAAGCGATGATCAGGTACTTCTACTATTCCTACATTAGGATCTATTGTACAAAACGGGTAGTTTGCTGATTCAGCTCCCGCTTGAGTAATTGCATTAAAAAGCGTAGATTTACCAACATTCGGTAGACCCACAATTCCTGCAGTTAAAGCCATTGTTATTTCACTCCTCTTATATATCCGCTATCAATTCAGTCTTTCCCAATTATAGTGATTCCTAGTTAAAAAAACAAGGAGTTATATTTTTTCAATCGCTACAACACAATCAAACAAAGTGCTCCCCATCCCATTATCTGAAATACGATTTGGAGTGAGCAAATTAACACTCCCACCAAACTTACTCCACTGACCTTCATCTATATTAATTGTATTGCGATGTGCTTCTTTCAAAATTCGCACACGTCCCTCTAGTTCTCCACGTTCATTAAACACTTTAACAAGATCATCTTCTTGTAGTCTTTCTTTTTCAGCAACATCTTTTGATACCTCTACCTTAATTTCTTGCATAGAATCAATAAGATGATAGTGTTGCGAATGATTTGATCTCAACGGATGAATGGACAACAAAGTATAAGGATATTTTCCAAGGAGATCTGGATTTTTTTGTTTTGATTCAAGTGGATAATCAATTCGTAACCGGCCATCAAAACCTTTTTGGGTTGCTTGTGATGAAGTAAATTCATACTTTCCACTTGCTGTCATAAATTTCTTATCACTCCAAGGAACATGATCAATAGGTAAAGGTAAATGATCATACTTTCTTAATCTCTCAAGTGTAATACCTTTTGTAACTAAATCTCCTAACCCAATATTAATAAATTGTTCTCTATTAAATGCAAAATCATCTGCAAAACCTAAGCGTTTTGCCAACTCTGTCCATATCATTAATTCCGATTTCACTTCACCTGGAGGCTCGACTAATTTTGGACCATAATTCACGTAATGATGATACATAGACGAATAATACACGTCCTCTTCTTCAAATACGGTCGTGGTTGGTAATACATAATCAGCCATCTGAGCAGTATCAGTCATAAATTGTTCTACAACAACTATCGTGTCTACCTTTGAAAAAGCTTGTTTCACTCGATTTGTATTTGGTACTTGTGTAACTGGGTTTCCACATGTAACAAAGACCATTTTAATAGGCGGATCATTAGCTAAAAGAATCCCTTCTGCTTGTTGCATCATGGTAAATGTCCTTTTATGCTGTCTGCGATTTGGCAATGACAGTGCATTTATGTCAAAGCTTTCACCGACTTGCTTATTAGCAAAATTCACACCTCCACCAGGAATACCGATATTACCACTTATTGCAACCAAAGCATCGATCAGACGGATCGTATTCCCTCCATTTGTATATCTTTGCATTCCTAAACCTAAATAAGTCATTGTTGGCTCATTCGCATATATATGAGCTAATTTTGTCATCATATCTTTCGATACATCTGTAAGCTCTTCAAGTTCATCTAGTGTTTTTTCTTCAAGTATGTTCAGTAAATCACTATAGCCAAGCGTATGGTCATCAATAAATTGTTGATCTTGTAAATTGAGGCGCACGATCTCTTTCATAATACCTATCGCTAACAAACCGTCCATACCAGGCTTAATCGAAACATATTCATTACTTAATTTTGCAGTTGCATTTGACATTGGATCAATAACTATAATATTGGCACCTTGCTGTTTGGCTTTGGTTAAATTAGCGTATAAATGCATGTTCGTACGCGCTACATTTCTACCCCAAATCACTATATTTTTGCTATTAAATACGTCATCTGGACTATGACTGTATGAATCACCGAAATCCCAAGTTTGTGCTTCTATGCCTGCTCCCCAACAAATACTACCTGTTAGTTCAGTTACTCCTCCATAGCAATTAAAAAAACGTTTATCAAGGTTTGTTAACAAACCACTATTTGAATAATCATGGCTATGAAGTACTGCTGTCGTACCGTACGTTTTTTTAATACCAGCTAGTTTATTAGAAATTTCATTTAGCGCTTGCTCCCATGAAATTCTTTGAAACGTCCCATCCACTTTTTTTAATGGATATTTTACTCTTTCATTAGAATTCGCTCGATGTTCAAGCATCCTACCCCTTCCACAAATTTTACCTTTTGTAATTGGGTGATCTTGATCTCCTTCAACTTTTACAACCATATTATTTTCAACTGTTACTTCAAAACCACAACTATCCCAACAATTTAACGGACAAGCTGTTTTATACTTTACTCTCACCTTCGTATCACCCTTATAAGAGGTTTTTTCAAATTAGCATGATTTTTCACACTAAAGTACGGATAACTTTAAATTATTCCTCATATTTTTCAATGATTTTTTTCATTTTACGTGTGAATTCTTTTCTTGGAAGCATTACACTATGTGCACACCCTTCACATTTAATCCTAATGTCCATACCCATGCGGATAATTTTCCATCTATTCACACCACAAGGGTGTTGTTTCTTCATTTCAACGATATCATTTATTCCAAATTGTTTATTTTCCAACTTACCCTATCCTTTCATCCATCTATTTTCATCATTTAATATGGCTGTTTTCGCATTAATTGTTGTTTTTCATAATTAGAGCTAAATACGATTATATCTAGCGTTCTGGCAGCTTTTCTTGTGTACAACGATGACTAACAACATAAAACACTGTTGTATAGTACTAATCTGAAAACAATAGCAACAATGTTTACGAAAAGAGCCTTTGTAATCACTGTTTTCGTACTAATGATTGCTTTTCGTAATTAGAGCTAAATACGATTATATCTAGCGTTCGTGGCATCTTTTCTTCTGTGCAACGATGACCAACAATAAAAAACACTTTTTAGAGTGCTAATTTGAAAACAATAGCAACAATGTTTACGAAAAGAGCCTTTAATATCAAGAAACTGCTTATAGTAAAGTCGATACTACTATATTACCAAGTTTTCATTCCCATTTATACCGATTTGCAATAGGATGGATCAATATTGCTGCAAGCAAATATAAATTTATGACACCATAGATAGGGTAGAGAACAGATACTAATGTAGCAAATCCAAATGAAGTAAACGGAATCATAGTAATTAAAGTTAACAATGCAAGGAGCCAAAAAGGGAGCTTTATTTTTTTTCGAAATCTCGTTGTTAAACCGAATATGCCGGAAGCAGCAGTTGTATAGATGGCCGACCATAATAAAAATGACATAATAATCAACATGGCATATGGAAAGTATTTTAATACTCCAAATAACGGAATCTCATAAAGAATCATTTCACTAGCTATTTGTAATAATGACTGATTATAAATAAATGAAATAATTCCTAATAGTAAGCCACTCCCTATACTTGCAATCCATGCCTCTCCAACCCTTTTTATTTCTTTACCAATTGCTGAAAGAACAGCAACTAAAGGTAGAATATTTAATGCTGTAAAAGTAAATGCAGACGGCCAATTTGATTGTTCATTTAGATTAAGATTAATACTTTGTCCATTTTTATATAAAAACAGAAATAATGTTACCATCAAACTAATAATTAAAATCGGTAGAATAAAAATATTAATGGATACAATTCCTTTTAAATCCCATATAAACAAGAATACAAGCATGAAGCAAAAAATTAATATCCCTATCCAATATGGTATCTGTAATATTTCTAATGTAGCTCCTCCACCTGCAAGCATAACAACAGTAGTAGTAAATAAATATAATATTATCATCCAATCGTATGCTAAAGATAATCGTTTACCTACTAGCCTTTGCAAGACAGGTAAAAAATGTTCAGATTGCTCCTCGTAACTTATTTTCATAATAACAAAACAACTAATGATAAATATTAAAGTAAAAATGATAATAGCAAGTCCACTTTCTTGTCCAAAAAACTGCCAAATCTCTCTTCCAGAGGCGTAGCCTGCTCCAATCATTGTGCCTAATATTAAAAACATCCACTTCAATCCAGACTTTAACATACTCATGCTCCCTCTTTTCATTTAACTATTTTATGTATAGTTTTAATTTTTCCTCCGTATACTGTTACTACTATTACAAAGGAGTGAAAGCTATGAATCTTAAACCAAAATTTTTAAATATTGTTAATGAAAGTACTCGTGTGTCTTATGATGATGGTCACGCAATTAATAGCTTAGCAACAAAACTCCTTTCCTCCTTACCACAAGACATTCAGCAACCAATTGTATTCGTTTGTATTGGTACCGATCGATCAACAGGTGATTCGCTTGGACCATTAGTAGGTTCAAAACTTGAGGAAAAGAATTTGACTCATTTTCATGTATATGGAACGTTAGAGGATCCTATTCATGCTGTAAATCTAAAAGATAAGTTAATAGAAATTAATAACGCTTACCGGAATCCATTTATCATCGGTATTGATGCTTGTTTAGGGAAGTTAAATAGTGTAGGTTATATTTCAATTGGAGATGGACCTGTTAAACCAGGTGCTGGGGTAAATAAAGAATTACCTGCAGTAGGCGATATTCATATGACGGGAATTGTAAACGTGAGTGGATTTATGGAGTTTTTTGTCCTACAAAATACTAGATTACATATTGTCATGAGTATGGCTAAAACGATTGCAACTGCCATTAATGAGGCACACAACCAATATAGTTTAAAAGAATTATCATCTAGGTTCCTCCGCTAGTTCATATAAAAAAACTGCACCATATTAAATAAAAATGTACATGGTGCAGTCATCAATAACTTGTTGGCTATTTTCGCATAGATTATTATTTTTCATACTAATAATTAAACAAAATTTAGTGACATCTTTTTCTTATAATTTAGGAACTATAGCAACAAAGTTTACGAAAAGAGCCAACTTGTTATTATATTGTTGCAAGAATGGTTTTGTAGTTACAATTATCAACAAGATTCAGTTATTTACGGTAAAATTGGCCAAAAATACAATACTGTCACAAATAATGATACAACCAATAGACTTGGTAACATGTTTGCAACCCGGATTTTTGTTATCCCTAACATATTTAGACCTATAGCGATAATCATTATACCACCTGTTGCAGTGATTTCTATTATGAGTAATTCCATCAACTTTGGTGGTATCCATTTGTCGATTTGAGTAGCAAATATCGCTAATGAACCTTGATAAATAAACACTGGTATAGCAGAAAAAATTACTCCAACACCTAATGTTGTAGCCAATACAAAGCTAGTAAATCCATCAAGTATTGATTTAGTAAATAGTATATTGTGATCGTTTCTTAATCCACTATCAAGTGCACCTAAAATCGCCATAGCCCCTATAACGAATATTAATGTTGCCGTCACAAAACCTTTAGCAACTGCACCTTCATCCTTTGCCCCTATTTTATTTTCCAGCCATTTACCTAACAAATTTAATTTGTCATCTATCCCCCAAAGTTCACCTAGTATTCCTCCTAGTGCTAAACTTAAGATGACAAGGATAAATTGTTCACTTTTGAGTCCCATCTGTATTCCTAATATGAAAACGGATAAACCAATCCCTTGTAAAACAGTCGTTTTCACTCTTTCTGGAATTCTTTGCATGAACATTCCAAATAACGTACCAATAACAATTGACACACAATTAATTACAGTTCCAAGTAATACCATTTCATATCCCCTTCTGATTGCATTCAATATAATATAAAATGACTAATAAAAAAAAGCCACCGTTAATGATGGCCCATTGAAAATCATTTTGTAGGTGTATCTAGTATATCTAATATTCTTTCTAAATCTTCCTCTGAGAAAAACTCAATTTCAATTTTTCCCTTTTTCTTATTTTGTTTTATGACAACAGGCGTCCCAAACCGATCACGTAATATTGATTCTCTTTCTCTGATAAATATGTTCTTTTCTTTTTTCGGCTTAGATGTTTCACGTGGAACATCTTTATTAAGCTGTTGAACTAATTGTTCTAGTTGTCTCACATTTAATTGTTCATTTATCACTTTTTCAGCTAGTTTTTTTGTCTTTTCTTTATTTTTTAAGCCTAGCAAAGTCCTCCCGTGTCCCATCGTTAGTTTCCCTTCAGAAATAAGTACTTGGATTGATTTAGGAAGAACTAACAAGCGAAGATGGTTTGCGATATGAGGGCGACTTTTTCCTAACCGCTGTGCTAATTGCTCTTGTGTAAACTCTAATTTATCAATTAAAGTTTGGTAAGCTAATGCCTCTTCGATAGGAGTTAAATCCTCTCTCTGTAAATTTTCTAATAGAGCGAGCTCCATAATCTGCTGTTCTGATAAATCTCTAATAACAACAGGCACAGTTGATAAATCAGCCTCTTTAGCAGCTCTAAATCGACGTTCGCCTACAACAATTTCAAACCCTTTAATGCTTTTCCTAACAATTAGTGGTTGTAATATTCCGTGTTGTAGTATAGACTCTTTTAATTCGTCGATTGCTTCTGGTTGAAATGTTTTTCGAGGTTGATATGGATTTGGTCTTAACTCGTTAATTTTTACCTCTTGAACTATTTCTTCATTTCCCACATCCATACTTGCAAATAGAGCATTAATACCTTTTCCAAGACCTTTAGCCATTTGCAACCACTTCCTTTGCTAGATCTAAATAAACTTCTGCTCCTCTTGACTTTGGATCATATATGATAATTGGTTCACCATGACTAGGTGCTTCACTTAACCTTACATTACGTGGAATAATCGTCCGGTATACTTTATCTTGAAAGTACTTTTTCACTTCATCAATCACTTGAATCCCTAAATTTGTTCTAGCATCTAACATGGTTAGTAGAACCCCTTCAATAGTGAGCTCAGTATTTAAATGTTTTTGAACAAGTCTAACAGTATTAAGAAGCTGACTTAAACCTTCAAGCGCATAATATTCACATTGTACAGGTATTAACACTGCGTCAGAAGCAGTTAAAGAATTAATAGTTAATAATCCTAGCGACGGTGGACAGTCAATAATTATATAATCATATTGGTCTTTAATACGTTCTAATGCCCTTTTTAAGCGCACTTCACGTGAAATAGTAGGAACAAGCTCTATTTCAGCACCAGCAAGCTGAATGGTCGCAGGTATAGCATACAAGTTTTCAACTTTAGTTGGGATTGTGACTTCTTCTGCATCAATATCTTCAACTAATATATCATAAATACACTGATCTACTTCTGCCTTTTCAATCCCTGCTCCGCTAGTTGCATTTCCTTGTGGATCAATGTCTACTAGCAAGACCTTCTTACCTATGTATGCTAAGCAAGCACCTAAGTTAACAGAAGTTGTCGTTTTCCCAACTCCACCTTTTTGATTAGCAATTGCAATTGTTTTTCCCACGATGTCACCTACCTTTAATTGAACATCAATTTTACCACTTCACTATTTTATCATGAAAATATGCTATTTTACTGTAATTTCTCAAAAAAATAATACTCTTCCTCATATTACTATTACTTATTTGTCTATCATAATAGTTTTTCAAATATGGGTTTGTCTATGAAATAACTAACGAGAGGTAGTTTAATGTTACTATGTTGCATATAACAGGAGAAAAGGTACAGTTACACATATATTTTCCTAACATTACTAACAGCAGCCTCTAGCTAAAGTAGTTAAAAGCAACTTCAAAGCTAAAGAAAAGGATTTTTCTCATAAACTTTGTTGCATTTATTAACATAGTAGGATGAAGGTTTATCCGAGCTCAATCATTGGTAGAGATGCTATGAACTAGTAAAAAAGCGCAAAGAAATAAAACCTCATCTCATGAGGTTTTATTTCTTTGGTATTTTTATTGTAAACTGATAGTATTCGTCGAATTCTTCTTCTTCAGCATTTATTGATAATCCAGTGTCTTCAACCATAGATAACGATTGACGTATTGTATTTACGGCAATCCTCATATCTTTACTAAAAGCCTTTTTACTAGCCTTCTTTTTAACATTTGATTGTTCTAATAGTTTTACAACACGGTCTTCTGTTTGCTTAACATTAAAATGTTTCTCAATAATTTCATGTAATAACTGAATTTGTTTTCTTGGATCTTTTAATGCAATTAATGCCCTTGCGTGGCGTTCGGTAATTTTCTTTTCCATTAAAGCTTGCTGTATTTCATTTGGAAGCTTTAACAAGCGTAATTTATTCGCAACTGTTGATTGTCCCTTCCCAAGACGTTGAGCTAACGCTTCTTGAGTTAAATTATGTAATTCTAGTAATTTGGCATATGCTATCGCTTCTTCGATTGCTGATAATTCCTCACGTTGTAGATTTTCTATTAAAGCAACAGATGCTGTTTCTGTGTCATTGAAGTTTTTTATTATAGCCGGTATCGTATCCCATCCCAATTGCTGAACAGCTCTCCATCTTCGTTCTCCTGCAATGAGTTCATATTTTTGATCATCTAATATACGAACGACTATTGGTTGGATAATTCCGTGTGTTCTAATCGTTGAAGCCAATTCTGAAATTTTTTCTTCCGCAAATACAGACCGAGGCTGATATCGGTTTGGGATGATATCCGTTACGTGCAATTTTTTAATCTCTTCATTTTCTGTTGTTTCAATAATTTCTCTTTCTTCTTTTTCACTTAGTCCAAAGATTCGTGAAAAATGATGTTTCATATGATACACACCACCTTTTAGAAACTCCTCAATTAATATTCTCTATAAAAGGATAAAGTTCCTGCTATTACATTTTACTATTAAATGTTTCACGTGAAACATTCCATTATTCAATCGGTAACTTGTTTGGTGTTCCTGGCTTTCTTGGATATTTTTTTGGTGTTGACTTTTCTTTCTGAATAATAACAATATTTCGTTCACTGTTTTCAATTGGTAACAAAAAATGATGAACATCAATCAGTTTACCACCTAGAGTATTTATTGCTTTTGATCCGTTCGTTAACTCTTCTGTTACCGAAGAAGCTTTTAATGCTAAAAAAACGCCCTCTTTTTTAACTAATGGCATACATAATTCACACAATACTGACATACGCGCAACTGCTCGAGCAGTTACAACATCAAAGCTTTCTCTCATTTCTGCTTTTCTTCCAAAGGTCTCAGCGCGATCGTGATAAAAGAAAGTATGATCCAAGTGCAGCTCATTAGCAAGGTGCTGTAAAAAGCTAATTCTTTTATTTAAAGAATCAACAATCGAAATTTTTAAATGCGGAAAACAAATTTTCAAAGGAATACTAGGGAATCCTGCACCAGCACCTACATCACAAATTGACAGGTTTTTAGTAAAATCAAAATGAAACGCAGCTGTAATTGAATCAAAGAAATGCTTCAAATAGACTTCTTGTTTATCAGTTATGGCTGTTAAGTTCATTTTATTATTCCACTCAACTAATAACTGATAATACAGCTCAAATTGTTGTAATTGTTGAGAGGATAACTTTATCCCCTGTTCATTCAGCATGTGCTGAAACTGTTCAATATTCATAATCAATTCCTTTCATTGCACAGTTAGAAAGTCCTGTGTTGATGCTTCACTGACTTACAACATGTCAAACGATGTTATCATAACATATTCGCCATATACAATGAATAGCTATACTACTTGCTAAATAATTGTTTGACATGACTCTTAATCAAGGCTGTTTCCCCATTGTTTGTTGTTTATCGTATTAGGACATAAACTCGAACACAACTAGCGCTCTTGGGACATTTTCTTCTGTAACATGATAACTATCATGTAAAATTAATTCTTTTAGTATAAATTAAAATAGCAACAAAGTTTACACAAACAGCCTTTGTATAAAAACTCCCCTTTATCTCCACAGATGAAGGTAACTATTTATGATAAAGGGGCTTATATAGGATTTAATCAGGGCTGCTGGGTATTATTATTCGTTCGACACTCTAGCTACCCTTCCTTGCTCAATATATACTAATAAAATAGAAATATCGGCTGGATTAACTCCTGAAATCCTTGATGCTTGCGCAACAGACAAAGGTCTTACTTCATTTAATTTTTGTTTCGCTTCATTTGCAATCCCAGTAATCATATCATAATCAATGTTATCTGGGATTTTTTTATTCTCCATTTTCTTTAAACGTTCTACTTGTTGTAGTGATTTTTCTATATATCCTTCGTACTTAATTTGTATTTCAACTTGTTCAGTGATCTCTTCATTTAATTCTTCTTCGCCGTGAGCTAAAACTTTAATATCTGAATAACTCATTTCAGGTCTTTTTAATAAATCAGATGCTCGAATCCCATCCTTTAGTTCACTACCACCAGCATTTCGAATATGCTCCTGAACTATACTACTAGGTTTAATAATAAATGACTGCAAGCGTTTTTTCTCAAGTGCGATTGCTTCTTTCTTAGCAATAAATTGTTGATGCCTTTCTTCCTGAATAAGGCCAATCTGATACCCTATATCTGTTAAACGCAAGTCAGCATTATCATGCCGTAATAATAGACGATACTCTGCTCTTGAAGTCAATAATCTGTATGGCTCGTTTGTTCCTTTTGTTACTAAATCATCAATCAGAACACCTATATACGCATCAGAACGACTTAAGATTAATTCTTCTTTTCCTAAAGCACGATTTGCTGCATTGATCCCAGCCATGATACCTTGACCTGCCGCTTCTTCATATCCTGAAGTTCCGTTTATTTGACCTGCGGTGTATAGGTTTTGTATATTCTTCGTTTCTAATGTAGGCCATAATTGTGTAGGGACAATCGCATCATACTCAATTGCATAGCCAGCTCTCATCATTTGGACATTTTCAAGACCAGGGATTGTGGAAAGTATTTGTTGTTGCACATCCTCTGGTAAGCTAGTAGATAATCCTTGTACATATACTTCCTGTGTATTTTTTCCTTCAGGCTCTAAAAAGATTTGATGACGTGGTTTATCGTTAAAACGGACAACTTTATCTTCTATGGAAGGACAATAACGTGGTCCTGTCCCTTTTATCATACCTGAATACATTGGAGAACGATGAAGATTATCATCAATTATTTTATGTGTGTGCTCACTTGTATACGTTAACCAGCAAGGTAATTGGTCAGCCATTTCTTTTGTAGATTCATATGAAAAAGCTCGAGGAACTTCATCACCTGGCTGAATTTCAGTTTTACTATAATCAATAGAATGACTATTTACACGAGGTGGTGTCCCTGTTTTGAATCTAACTAAATCAAATCCTAGTTCTTCTAAATGTTTAGATAAATTAATGGATGGTTGTTGATTGTTTGGTCCACTAGAATATTTTAAATCACCTAAAATGATCTCTCCTCGTAAAAAGGTCCCAGTTGTTATAACAACGGTACTCGCTTTAAAAACCCCACCTGTTTGTGTGATAACACCTGTACACATACCATCTTCTATAACTAATCGTTCAACCATCCCTTGCATTAATGTTAGGTTTTGTTCGTTTTCTAACGTTTTTTTCATCTCATGTTGATATAAGAACTTATCGGCTTGAGCACGTAAAGCTCTTACTGCTGGACCTTTCCCAGTATTCAACATTCTCATTTGAATATATGTTTTATCAATATTTTTTGCCATCTCGCCGCCTAAAGCATCAATTTCACGAACGACGATGCCTTTTGCCGGACCCCCTACAGAAGGATTACAAGGCATAAAGGCAACCATATCTAAATTAATTGTAAGTAGCAAAGTTTTAGCTCCTAGCCTTGCTGAAGCTAAACTTGCTTCACAACCTGCATGGCCTGCACCAATAACAATTACGTCATAATGACCTGCTTGATACCCCATTTGAGTACCCCCTTTATTCAATATTTTTTTCTTGTTGTATCCGCCTCGATTACTTCCCTAGACAAAATTGCGAGAATAACTGATCAATGAGACTTTCATGCACTGCTTCACCGATGATTTCACCTAAAAGTTCCCAAGCTCTTGTCAAATCTATTTGAACAATATCAATCGGTACTCCACTATTAATGCTATTCACCGCATCATCGATAGCAACTTTAGCTTGTGTTAGTAGCGATATATGACGACTGTTAGATACGTAAGTCATATCTTTTGACTCTATGCCTCCCTCAAAGAATAATGAAGAAATTGCTTCTTCTAGCTGCTCAATCCCTTCCTCCTGTAATAAAGAGGTAGATACGATAGGATAATTATTTGCTAATTCTTTTACTCGAGTCATATTAATTGTTTGGGGTAAATCTGTCTTATTAATAATGACAATTACATCCATACCCTCTACGGCATGAAATAGCTGTTCATCATCAATGCTAAGCTCATCATTTGAGTTTAAAACTAATAAGATAAGATCTGCTTCCTTTAATTTTTCTCGGGAGCGTTCTACACCCATTCTTTCGACGATATCTTCGGTTTCACGTATCCCTGCAGTATCAACTAACCTCAGAGGCACTCCTCTTACATTGACGTATTCCTCAATTACATCACGGGTTGTTCCAGGAATATCCGTAACAATTGCTTTATTCTCATGAACCAAACTATTTAATAAGGAGGATTTTCCTACATTCGGTCTACCAATAATTACAGTAGATAAGCCTTCTCTTAAGATTTTTCCTTGTTGAGATGTTTGGATTAGCTTATGAAGTTCATACTGTACATTATTCGCCTTAGGCAATAATAACTGATGAGTCATTTCTTCAACATCATCATATTCAGGATAGTCAATATTCACTTCTACATGTGCCAAGGTCTCCAAAATATCTTGTCTGAGTTGATTAATTAACTTTGATAAGCGCCCCTCCATTTGGTGTAAGGCAACATTCATAGCACGATCTGTTTTGGCACGTATTAAATCAATAACTGCTTCAGCTTGTGATAGATCTATTCTCCCATTCAAAAATGCTCGTTTCGTAAATTCTCCCGGTTCAGCTAAGCGAGCTCCACCTTTAATTACGGTCTGTAATACTCTATTAACGGAAACTAAACCACCGTGGCAATTTATTTCTACTACGTCTTCACGAGTAAATGTTTTTGGCCCTTTCATTACTGAAACCATTACTTCATCTATCGTTTCATTATTTATCGGATCTACGATATGGCCGTAATGAATTGTATGAGAAGGAACCTCTATCAATTTTTTATCTGAAGGTCCTTTGAAAATGGAATCTGCAATACTTAGTGCTTCAGCACCGCTAAGCCTCACAATCGCAATTGCTCCCTCTCCCATCGGAGTAGAGATTGCCGTAATTGTATCAAAGTCCATTCTTTTATTCACCGCTCTCTTAACATAAAATAACAAGCACTATTTATTATTAAGCTATTTTCGCAATGGTTGTTGCTTTTAAGTTATAACCACGAGCAAAAAAGAGCGTTCGTGACGTCTTTTTCTGTAAAAATCGATACAAACGTTTCATCACCATTTCCAATTTGGTGATAATAGCAATAAAGTTTACAAAAAAAGCTTTTATAAAACAGCAACAATCACATAAAACCTCGTTTTCTGATGTAATTTAGTCATTATAGCAACAAAGTTTACGAAAAGAGCCTAATTAATATGACAATAAATATATTTAAAAACGTTTCCCTAAATTTTAAGAATACCATATCTTCAATTATCTAAAAAGATATTTGTATTATCATTTCCCTAATATCCACATTGAATAACCCATTTTAACAAACCTAGATGATTATCAGTTATCCACATGTGAATAAGATCTTTATTTTATTACATGACTTCCAGTTATCTTTATGTAAATTTATTTGACATTGTTGTTTCTTCTTCTGTAATGGCTGTTTCCGCATTCATTGGTGTTTTTCGTATTAAGAAAGAACACCTACACAACTAACTTTTGTGGCATCTTTTGCTTCTGGACAACGATGAATAACATTATAAAACCACTTTTTATAGTACTAAATTGATAACAATAGCAACAGTGTTTACGAAAAGAGCGTTTGTAATTTAGAACTGCACAATTGCTATTATATTAAAATAGAGAAAAATCATGAAGTTCCGTAATAATTTAATGGAAAAGAGCCATACAATAGCGCTAAATGCATATAGAGGAATAATGAGTATGGTTTGTAAAATAAAAAAAGCGGCTCAATTTTGAAGACATTAACCAAATAATTACCATTTATTGTAAATAAACTAACGTGTAGTCTATAATCAATAATGTATTATTGCTTAGGTCTCCTATGAGCCACCAATGTACTTATTTTATTGGACTAATTACTATATGTCGATGAGGATCAGAACCTGAAGAATATGTTTTAACTTTATCATTAGTTGCCAATGCAGTATGAATGACTTTACGTTCATATGAAGGCATTGATTCAAGTGATATATCCTTCCCAGTTCGAAGTGATTTTTCTGCTAAACGTTGTGCTAACTGATACAACGTTTCTTTCCTACGTTCTCGATAATTTTCGGCATCAACAATAATGTTCAAATAATGGTCTGCATATCGATTTGCAACTAATTGTGTTAAATATTGAAGAGAATTAAGAGTTTGTCCTCTTTTGCCAATTAAGATTGCAATTTTTTCACCTGACAATTGGAAGTTAACATATTTCCCGTCTTGTTTAACTTCAATTTTGACGTGAACACCCATATTTTCTGTAACTTGTTGAAGGAATTGCTGAGCTTCTTCGATCGGATCATGCAATTTGGTAACTTTTACAACTGCTGGCTTAGTGCCAAAAATACCAAATAGTCCTTTTTTGCCTTCATCGATGATATTTATTTCAGTGCGGTCTTTTGTTGTTTTTAACTGTTCTAGAGCTGATTGTACTGCTTCATCGACTGATTGGCCTGTAGCAGTTATTTGCTTCACTTTTTCTTATTCGCTCCTCCCGCAATTTCTGTTTTTATTTCTGGTCCTTTAATAAAATATGTTTGAACAATCATAAATAGGTTCCCAACTACCCAATATAAAGATAATGCTGCTGGAAAGTTAAGTGCAAAAATAATGATCATAATCGGCATAATCCATAGCATCATTGCCATTTGTGGATTTTGATTTTGAGTACCTGCCATCATCATTTTTTGTTGAATAAAAGTTGTTACCCCAGCTATAAGTGGTAATAAATAGAATGGATCTGCTTCCCCAAGGTTAAACCATAAAAATTCATGCTGTTTAATTTCAACAGTTCTCATGATTGCATGGTAAAAACCAATTAAGATAGGCATTTGTATTATTAATGGGAAACATCCCGCTAATGGGTTTACACCATGTTTTTGGAATAGCTGCATCGTTTCTTGCTGAAGTTGTTGTTGAGTTTTTTGATCTTTAGAGCTATATTTTTCACGAAGCTTTTGCATTTCTGGCTGTAATGCTTGCATAGCTTTCGAGCTTTTTGTTTGCTTAATCATTAACGGTAAAATTACTAAACGAATCAAAATTGTTACGATAATAATCGATAATCCATAATTATTATTCGCTATTTCTGCTACAGATGTTATTAACCATGATAGTGGATAAACGATATATTCATTCCAAAATCCGGTACTTTCTTTCGTAATTGGCTGGTTTACCTCAGTACAACCTGATATGATAGCTACTAAACCAATAAGACCAATTACTAGAAGAATTCGCCTTTTCAATCAAATTTCCTCCTCAAATATTATTCAATTTGATCTTTTATCTGATAAAAGTTTAGATTTATGACCATTAAGTATTGTAACATTTTTTAAACAAAAATTCCCTTGCTTATTTTCCACTCTTTAATATTTTTGCTCTTTTACATACATGGTGCAGACTACTTTTTATTTCCGCATAGTCCATTTCAGCAGCTGGTTTTCTAGCAATTATAACGTAATCCATTTCAGCTCTTAGAACATCTTTCGAATCGGTAAACACTTGTCGAATCAATCGCTTTATTCTATTTCTAGTTACAGCATTTCCCATCTTTTTACTTACAGACAAGCCAATTCGGAAAAAATCTTGCTCTGGTTTTTCAAGTACGTAAATAACAAATTGACGGTTAGCAAAGGATTTTCCCTGTTTGAAAACTTTTTGAAATTCATCATTTTTTTTTATTCGATACTTTTTCTTCATTTTTATCCCCCTGTAATTCATAGGGTTTAACATTATGATGCGCAAAATTAAGAAAAGCCTACGAGATCTATCATCCTTCCGCCAAACACTAAAGCTAGATATTTATGAATAGCTTTAGTCGGCCGCTTTAAGCGACAGCTATAAGTCAAGCTGATAGATTTTGGAGCTACATATAGTTAATGCTCAAGCATGAATAACACTCCAACATAATGTATATACTTTCTTATCTAATTGAAAAAAGACCACTGACATTTCAGTGGCCTAAGCTGATAATACTTTTCTTCCTCTACGACGACGACGAGCTAAAACCTTACGTCCGTTTTTAGAGCTCATTCGACTACGGAATCCATGTACTTTGCTCCGCTTACGATTATTTGGTTGATAAGTTCTTTTCATTATATGACACCTCCCTGAGGAATAGCTGTTAAAGACAGTCTTACTAATTATAGAGAAGAAACATATTAAATGTCAACCTATCATTTTAACTTCTATATTTTTTTAAAATTGACATACTTTCTCACTTTATTAAAGTTATAAAACATTTCTGTGGACAACTTTTTTACATTAATTTTTGTTCTTCTACAGTTATCGACAGCATTTACCCAATATCTCCTTATGTGGACATTTTTTTTAAACAACCTGTTAAAGTTGTGGATAAGCTACTAAAAAGCATTGCAACTATTATATTTTTTTGTTATCATATTTGTGTTTTCTATCTGTGAATAATTTATTTTATAATTACGTTATCCACAAAATGTGGATAACGTGTGGATATTTTATTAAAGGTTGTTTAAATGCTTGTCCACAAGTATGGGGATTTGTCGATAAACTACTTTTCATCATTATAAACTGTTCTCCACACAATTTCTGCGTGTATATTTATTCAGTTATACTAATTATGTGAATGCAATCTAATGTAAGGGAGGGCATGTGTTGGAAAATATTTCGGATTTATGGGATAAAGCTCTCAGTGAAATTGAGAAAAAACTAAGTAAACCAAGCTTTGAAACTTGGCTAAAAGCTACAAAAGCATATTCATTAAAAAGTGATACGTTAACCATTACGGCTCCAAATGAATTTGCAAGAGATTGGCTCGAGTCTAGATATTCAGTATTAATTGCAGAAACAATTTACGATATAACCGGCGAACAATTAACGATTAAATTTATTATTCCTCAAAATCAACAAGATGAAGACCTTGAGACAAATGTACCTGCAAAAAAAGTGAAAAAACAGGATAATAATCACCCTGAACTACTGCAAAATATGCTAAATCCAAAATATACATTTGATACCTTTGTCATTGGTTCTGGTAACCGATTTGCTCATGCTGCTTCATTAGCTGTAGCAGAGGCACCAGCGAAGGCGTATAATCCCCTTTTTATATATGGTGGGGTAGGATTAGGTAAAACTCATTTGATGCATGCGATTGGCCATTATGTAATTGAGCATAATCCTTCAGCTAAAGTAGTCTATTTGTCTTCCGAGAAGTTTACAAACGAATTTATTAATTCGATTAGGGATAACAAAGCAGTTGATTTTCGAAATAGATATCGCAATGTTGATGTTTTACTTATAGATGATATTCAATTTCTAGCTGGAAAAGAACAAACTCAAGAAGAGTTTTTTCATACTTTTAATACTTTGCATGAAGAAAGTAAACAAATTGTCATCTCAAGTGATCGTCCTCCAAAAGAAATACCGACGCTAGAGGATCGCTTAAGATCTAGATTTGAATGGGGGTTAATTACAGATATTACACCTCCTGATTTGGAAACAAGAATAGCAATATTGCGTAAAAAAGCAAAGGCAGAAGGACTTGATATCCCTAATGAAGCTATGTTATATATCGCAAATCAAATAGATTCAAATATACGTGAGCTTGAAGGTGCACTTATACGTGTTGTAGCTTATTCGTCACTAATTAATAAAGATATTAACGCAGATTTAGCTGCTGAAGCTTTGAAGAATATCATTCCTAGTGCTACACCAAAAGTAATAACAATCCATGAAATCCAAAAAACTGTTGGTCAGCATTATAATGTGAAACTTGAAGACTTTAAGGCTAAAAAACGTACTAAATCAGTCGCTTTTCCTAGACAGATTGCTATGTATTTATCACGAGAATTAACCGACTTCTCACTACCAAAGATCGGAGAAGAATTCGGGGGAAGAGATCACACGACTGTTATTCATGCACATGAAAAAATTTCTAAATTAATTCAAACAGATTCACAATTACAAAAACAATTGAATGATATTAACTCTCACTTAAAAGCATAGTAGGTTTATACTTATTCTTAATACTGTGAATAACTTAACGCATATTACACACAGTCTATCCACATGTGGATAGACTGTGTTTCCTTTGCTATAATTAGTTATCCACAATTCCACAGCCCCTACTATTACTTCTACTACTTTTTTTTAAAAAATATATATATTCAATTGTTACCTAGTTTATGACTAAAGGAGGACTTCATAATGAAATTTATAATTCAACGAGACTATTTATTACGCAGTGTACAAGATGTAATGAAAGCAGTTTCTTCTAGAACAACAATTCCAATATTAACGGGTATTAAAATAGTGGCAAATGAAAGTGGAGTTACATTAACAGGAAGTGATTCTGATATTTCCATTGAATCATTTATCCCGTTAGAACATGAAGATTTAGAAATTGTTGAACTAGTCAAAAGTGGAAGTGTTGTTTTACAAGCTCGTGTATTTAGTGAAATTGTTAAAAAGCTACCTAAAGAAAGTGTAGAAATTGATGTTCAAAACCACTTTTTGACTATTATTAGATCTGGAAAAGCAGAGTTTAATTTAAATGGCTTAGATGCAGAGGAATATCCATTATTACCACAAGTTGAAGAAAATGATGCTTTTCAAGTTCCGTCTGATTTAGTGAAACAATTAATTAGACATACAGTTTTCGCAGTGTCCACGTCAGAAACACGACCTTTATTGACAGGTGTAAACTTAAAAATAGAAAATAATGAATTGACCTGTATTGCAACAGATAGCCACCGACTTGCTCTACGTAAAGCGAGAATTGATTTGAATACGACAGATGTATCGTATAATATTGTAATTCCAGGAAAAAGTTTGAATGAATTAAATAAAATATTAGATGATTCAAATGATCCAGTTGATATCGTAATTACAGAAAACCAAGTGCTGTTTAAAACAAAACACATATTATTTTTCTCACGTTTGCTTGAAGGTAATTATCCAGATACATCACGTTTAATTCCTGAGGAAAGTAATACTGAAATCAAAGTGTCGGCTAAAGAGTTTTTACAAGCTATCGATAGAGCTTCTTTACTTGCTAGAGAGGATAGAAATAATGTTGTAAAATTAGCCATCTTAGAGGGTGGAATTATTGAAATCTCTTCGAATTCACCGGAAATTGGTAAAGTTATTGAGGAAGTCCAAAGTCAATCTATTAGTGGTGAGGACTTAAAAATTTCCTTTAGTTCAAAATACATGCTTGATGCATTAAAAGTTTTGGGAGAAACAGATATTAATATTAATTTTACTGGAGCGATGAGACCTTTTGTCATTCGTCCTCTTCACGATGATTCAATACTACAGTTGATTTTACCTGTTCGCACATATTAATTCATGTTAAGAGAGAAGTGTGATGTACAAATATGTAAGAAACAACAATATCTTATATAACCTTCTATCCAATGGGGTATGGCTATTTCAGAAATAGACATGCTCACTCTCAAACAGTGAATATAGCTCTAATAAATATATCCTTTTTTATCTTTGAAAACGTTTTGGCATGGAGTGTTACTTTTCGTAACAAGAAATAAAGTATGTATAAACCAAGTGTTTATAGCATCTTTCCTCGTTTATGATTAGTCAATTGCATAGAATTATTTGTTGCTGTCCTAAATTAGTCTCAATAGCAACAAAGTTTACGAAAAGAGCCTTGCAAAAAAGAAAGCTGCTAGTATGAGAAAAAACTAGTAGCTTTCTTTTCTATCCTCTTATTTTTTAGTACAATGAAGTGATAAGTAATTTTTGAAAGTAACATAATATGTTTACAATATAAACTAGCATAATATTACATGGGAAAGAGAGCGATCATATATGACAAAAATGATCACTATCTCAACTGATATTATTACATTAGGTCAGTTTTTAAAGTTAGCAGATGTAATTCAAACAGGTGGGATGGCGAAGTGGTTCTTAAGTGAACATGAAGTATTTGTAAATGGACAAGCTGAAAATCGTAGAGGACGAAAACTTAAACAAGATGATGAAGTAGTTATTCCTGGATTCGGAACTTTTATTGTGAAAGTATAGTTGGTGGCTGACTTGTATATTGAAGAACTAGCACTGAAAAATTATCGGAATTATAAGAGTGTGGAAGTAACATTTGAAAACAAAGTTAACGTAATATTAGGTGAAAATGCTCAAGGAAAAACAAACGTTATGGAAGCTATTTTTGTCTTGGCGATGGTCAAATCACATCGAACGTCTAATGACAAGGATCTTATAAGATGGGATGAAGAATATGCTAAAATAGAAGGAAGGATTCACAAAAATAATGGTATCCTTCCTTTACAGTTAGTTATATCAAAAAAAGGCAAGAAAGCTAAATATAACCATATTGAACAACAAAAATTAAGTCAATATGTCGGCAATATGAATATTGTCATGTTTGCACCTGAAGATTTACATTTGGTAAAAGGCAGTCCACAAGTGAGGCGGAGATTTATCAATATGGAGATCGGTCAAGTCTCACCTTTATATTTACATGATTTAAATCAGTATCAAAAGATTTTACAACAGAGAAATCATTACTTAAAGAAACTACAGCTTAACAGGTCGAAAAGCGACCCGATGTTAGACGTTTTGACTGAGCAACTTGTTGAGGCTGCAGCTAAAATCTTGATAAAAAGATATGAATTTTTAGAGCTGTTACAGAAGTGGGCTGAACCAATTCACCGTGGTATTAGCCGAGGATTAGAAAGTTTACAGATTGATTATAAGCCTTCAGTTGATGTATCAGAAGATGTTAGTTTGTCAAAAATGGTAAAATCATTAACGGAAAAGTTTGTTAAAATAAAAGAGAAGGAAATTGAACGTGGGATGACTCTTGCTGGACCGCACCGTGATGATTTAGCTTTTTATGTCAATGGTAAAGATGTTCAAACATTTGGATCACAAGGGCAACAAAGAACAACAGCTCTCTCACTAAAATTAGCAGAAATTGAATTGATTTATGCTGAGACAGGAGAATATCCAATTCTATTGCTAGATGATGTTTTATCAGAATTAGATGATTATAGACAATCTCATTTATTAAATACAATAAAAGGAAAAGTACAAACATTTGTTACGACAACAAGTGTAGATGGGCTTGATCATAGTACATTAGATGAGGCCTCTACTTACCAAGTTGTGTCAGGAGAACTGACAAAACTATCATGAGGTGATGTCATGTTCATTCATTTAGGAGAAGACTTGATTATTAGAAATAGTGATATAATCGCGATTTTGGATCGGCAATTACTCACATCCTCTCCAATTATTGTAGAATTTATAAAAGCACACAAGAGTGATACTGTTCAACTCTCTGGTGAAACAAAATCAGTCGTAGTAACCGTAGATAAAGTTTATTTTTCACCCCTATCATCGAATACGCTGAAGAAAAGAGCACAGATGGGTTCAGAGCTAGATTCAATTTTATTCTAATATTAAGCAAATTATGATGTGAATTCGAGGTACGTGCTACAACGAGTGAAATATGGAATAAAGACTATCTTTAGACTTAAAGTGTAGGATCTGTCAGATATAATTGTTCTCTATAGTAATTTTTAAAATAGCATTTTTGAACGAGTTCACTGAAAGTGCAGGTGGTTTAAGTGACAATGGAGCAAAAAGAAATAGATCAACAAACTTATGATGAAAATCAAATACAAGTCTTAGAAGGACTAGAGGCTGTAAGAAAACGCCCAGGAATGTATATTGGTACCACAAGTGGTAAAGGGCTGCATCATCTTGTATGGGAAATTGTCGATAATAGTATAGATGAAGCATTAGCTGGCTATTGCGATGAAATCAATGTAGTCATTGAAGAAGATAATAGTATTACTGTTAAGGATAACGGGCGTGGAATTCCTGTTGGTATTCATGAGAAAATGGGACGACCAGCTGTTGAGGTTATCATGACAGTACTTCATGCAGGTGGAAAATTTGATGGTAGCGGCTATAAAGTCTCTGGTGGACTTCACGGTGTTGGAGCCTCAGTCGTAAATGCACTTTCGACTCACCTAGAAGTATTTGTTCACCTGAATGGGGAAATTCACTATCAAAAATATGAGCGCGGCGTACCGTGTGCTGATTTAAAAGTCATCGGTGAGACAGATATAACTGGAACCATTACTCATTTTAAACCTGATGGTGAAATATTTACTGAGACGTTAGAGTATGAATATGATATTCTTGCAAATCGTCTTCGTGAATTAGCCTTTTTAAATCGAGGCATCAAGATTACGATTGAGGATAAAAGAGTCGGAGATAAAAGTAATGAATACTACTACGAGGGTGGAATCATTTCTTATGTTGAACATTTAAACAGAACGAAAGAAGTTATTCATGATGAACCGATCTTTGTAGAAGGAGAAAAAGAAGGAATTTCAGTAGAAGTTGCCTTGCAATATAATGACAGTTATGTGAGTAATATCTACTCGTTTGCCAACAATATAAACACGCACGAAGGTGGTACTCACGAATCAGGTTTTAAAACAGCATTAACTAGAATCATTAATGACTATGCTAGAAAGCATAATATATTTAAAGATAATGACTCAAATCTTACCGGTGATGATGTTCGGGAAGGTTTAACTGCGATCGTATCAATTAAACATCCTGACCCACAATTTGAAGGACAAACGAAAACAAAATTAGGGAATAGTGAAGCGAGAACAATAACAGACTCTCTCTTTTCTGATAAATTGGAAAAATTTCTCCTTGAAAATCCTGTAGTAGCAAAAAGGATAGTCGAAAAAGGAGTTACTGCGTCTAGAGCAAGGCTAGCAGCAAAAAAAGCGAGGGAATTAACACGTAGAAAAAATGCACTCGAAATTTCGAATTTGCCAGGAAAACTTGCTGATTGCTCATCAAAAGATCCATCGATCAGTGAGTTATATGTGGTTGAGGGTGATTCTGCAGGTGGGTCTGCAAAGCAAGGTCGAGACCGTCATTTTCAAGCTATCCTTCCTTTACGTGGGAAAATTATTAATGTTGAAAAGGCAAGATTAGATAAAATATTATCTAATAATGAAGTGAGGACAATTATTACTGCTTTAGGTACAGGTATTGGAGAAGACTTTGATATTTCAAAAGCTCGTTATCATAAAATTGTTATTATGACTGATGCAGATGTTGATGGAGCGCATATTCGTACATTATTATTAACTTTCTTTTATCGATATATGAGACAGATTATTGAGTCTGGCTATGTTTATATCGCACAACCACCTCTTTATAAAGTTAGTCAAGGTAAGAAAGTGGCTTATGCATATAATGAACGTGAATTAAACGGAATTCTAGAAGAGTTAACAGGTAATGCAAAGCCAGGACTTCAACGTTATAAAGGTTTAGGTGAAATGAATCCAGAACAGCTTTGGGAAACAACGATGGATCCTGATACTCGTACGTTATTACAGGTCAATCTTCAAGATGCGATTGAAGCTGATGAAACATTTGAAGTATTAATGGGTGATAAAGTAGAACCAAGGCGCAATTTTATTGAAGAGAATGCTCAATATGTTAAGAACTTAGATATTTAATATGAGTTATGCGGTTTAACTGGATAAAAAGCGTGGTTTCGGAAATAATGAGCATTGACTTTCCGGAACCCTTTTTATGTTGGCCGTATGCGCATTATTTATTGTTTTTCGAAATTTAAGCAAAATGTGAATTCATGGTACCTATTATTCTGAAAAACGACTGACTATGCTAACTTGGTGAAGATGCCAACAAATTTTTCGCCTATTAGAAATAGAATCTAATATAAAATAGGTGTATGTGTGCTGCAATTGATTATATTTGTATTATGTAAGTAGCGTTTTATATTAACTTGGTTAATGAATTCCTTTTATATTAAGTAGCTTTAAATCAAAAATATCTATATAATAGATATGTTATAGAAATTTATGTATATTCGTATTTAGTCTTGTTATGACGGGGCTTTGGCATATCACTGTTACTATAAATTGTTTTCTTTTATCTAAGAGAAAAGCTTTAGTCACAATTTTTATGAATAGAGCCAAAATAAAACCACATTTTAATAGTTTCTACTGTTAACTCAGGAGGTGGTTTTCATATTAAGAAAAAAAATGATTTTTATCATGGCCATTGTTGTTGTACTTATCGGATGTTCGCCTAGTCAATCAAATAATGATAGTAAAGGCACTGAGCAAAGAGAAATCGAGCTAACTATTTCTGCAGCTGCAAGTCTCCGAAATGCTCTATCAGAATTAAAATCACTCTTTGAACAAGGTAATAACAATATTAAGATTGCTTATAATTTTGGCTCGTCTGGGGCGTTACAGCAACAAATTACTCAAGGTGCTCCTGTAGATATATATTTTTCTGCTGCTAAGGATAACTACGATTACTTAGTTGATGAAGGTATGATTGCACAAGGAGTAAATTTGTTAACAAATGAACTTGTCCTTATTGCACCGAAAGAGCATGGGACAAACATTAGTAAATTTGAAGACCTTACTAGTCCTAATATTTCTCAACTTGCAATCGGTATTCCTGAATCAGTACCAGCGGGGAAATATGCAAAGGAAGCACTACTACATATGGATTTATGGAAAAAAGTAGAAGATAAGCTTATATTATCTAAGGATGTTCGACAAGTATTAACATATGTGGAAACAGGTAATGTTGATGCAGGAATGGTGTATAAAACAGATGCATTAATTTCCTCCGACATAGAAATCGTAGATGTTACTCATAAGTCAAATCATTCATCTATTATTTATCCAGTAGGAATTATAAAAGATACGAAAAATATTCATGAAGTAGAACAATTTTTTGAATTTTTACAGAGTGAACAAGCTTTAACTGTTTTTGAAAAATTCGGATTTAAACCTTTGGAATAAGGAGTCAATCATGGCGGTAGAGTTTTGGTCTCCAGTACAAAAATCAATTGAAATTGCTTGTGTCTCAGGTTTAATTGTTCTCATAATTGGCTTAATTATGGGACGCATGATGTCGAAAATAAACTTTAAGGGGAAAGTCATTTTTGAAACAATCTTAATGCTTCCTCTCGTTCTTCCACCATCGGTAGTTGGCTTTTTGCTTATCGTAATATTTGGCAAAAACAGTCCAGTTGGAAGAGGAATTGAAACAATTTTTAATCAATCTATTATTTTTACTTGGTGGGCAGCCGTTATTGCAGCTGTTGTCGTTTCTTTCCCGCTCATGTATCAATCAGTAAAAACTGGCTTTTCTTCCATTGATCTTGGTATTGAAGAAGCGGCACGAATAGATGGTGCAAATGAGTGGAAAGTAGCTATTTTTGTCTCCATTCCTCTTGCATTAAAATCTATTATATCTGGTGCAGTATTAAGCTTCGCTAGAGCTCTAGGTGAATTTGGCGCAACACTTATGTTTGCTGGTAATATCCCAGGAAAAACACAAACAACATCAACCGCTATTTATGTTGCAATAGATTCAGGTAATTTAGAAACTGCTTGGTTATGGGTGTTAATGATGGTTTTTGTGTCATTTATTATGTTAATAGCAGTTCAGTATATTAGATAATATCACTATTTGAGTTATATAGAGTGTGTATATTTGGATAAAATAGTTATTAGTATGCTCAATGTAATGACATTTATATGTGCTACTAAAAAAGTATGTTATGATTATTAAATAATAAAAATGCAACCACCCTCGTAGGAGGTAAATTCACATGTCTGAAAATCAAAGCTCTCGTATAAAAGAAGTAAATATTAGTCAGGAAATGCGTTCCTCGTTTTTAGATTATGCAATGAGTGTCATAGTATCAAGAGCGTTACCTGATGTTAGGGACGGACTAAAACCAGTTCATCGACGTATATTATATGCAATGAATGATCAAGGTATGACTGCAGATAAGCCATACAAAAAATCAGCACGTATCGTTGGCGATGTTATAGGTAAATATCATCCTCATGGAGATTCAGCTGTATACGATACTATGGTTCGTATGGCACAGGATTTTAGCTATCGCTATATGCTCGTTGATGGCCATGGGAATTTTGGTTCTGTAGACGGTGATGCAGCAGCAGCGATGCGTTATACAGAATCACGAATGGCGAAAATATCAATGGAGTTACTTCGTGATATTAATAAAGATACGATAGATTACCAAGATAACTATGATGGATCTGAAAAAGAACCGATTGTTTTACCATCTCGTTTTCCAAACTTATTAGTGAATGGAGCAGCTGGAATAGCTGTAGGTATGGCTACAAACATACCACCACATCAGTTAGGAGAAGTCATTGATGGCGTATTGGCGCTAAGTAAGGATTCTGATATTAGTGTTGCTGAGTTAATGGAAATAATACATGGCCCGGATTTTCCAACAGGAGGAATCATTCTCGGTCGGAGTGGTATTAGAAAAGCATATGAAACAGGCCGTGGATCAATTACAATTCGCGGTAAAGTTGTCATTGAAGAAAAAAATGGTGGAAAAGAAGTTATTATTGTTAACGAACTACCTTACCAAGTGAATAAAGCAAAGTTAATAGAAAAAATCGCAGAACTTGTACGCGATAAAAAAATAGACGGCATAACAGATTTACGTGATGAGTCAGATCGTAATGGAATGAGAATAGTCATCGAAGTTCGAAAAGATGCAAATGCAAATGTGCTGTTAAATAACTTATATAAACAAACTGCATTACAAACTAGTTTTGGTATTAATATGTTGGCATTGGTAGATGGACAACCTAAAGTATTAAACTTAAAGCAGTGTTTGTATCATTATCTGGAACACCAAAAAGTCGTTATTCGTAGAAGAACAGATTTTGAGCTTCGTAAGGCTGAAGCGCGTGCTCATATTTTAGAAGGACTACGAATTGCTTTAGATCATTTAGATGAAGTTATTGCGCTTATTCGTAGTTCACAAACAACAGATATTGCACGGGAAGGTTTAATGAATCAATTCTCGCTATCTGAAAAGCAAGCACAAGCTATATTAGATATGCGCTTGCAAAGATTAACAGGCTTAGAGCGTGAGAAAATAGAAGAGGAGTTTCAAAACCTCTTACAATTAATTGCAGAACTAAAAGAAATTTTGGCAAATGAAGAAAAAATCTTGCAAATTATTAGAGAAGAACTAGCAGAAGTGAAAGAAAGATTTAATGATGAGCGACGTACTGAAATTGCAACAGGTGGGTTCGATTCGATAGAAGATGAAGATTTAATTCCCCAGGAAAACATTGTTATTACCTTAACACACAATGGCTATATTAAACGTCTTCCAGCATCAACTTATCGCAGCCAAAAACGTGGAGGTCGTGGTATCCAAGGAATGGGGACAAATGAGGATGACTTTGTTGAGCATTTATTAACTACATCCACACACGATACAATTCTATATTTTACAAACAAAGGGAAAGTGTATCGTAAGAAGGGATATGAAATCCCTGAGCTAGGTAGAACAGCAAAAGGTATTCCGATTATTAACTTATTAGAGATTGATAAGGATGAGGAGATAAATGCAATTATTCCTGTCACTGAATTTGGAGATGATATGTTCTTGTTCTTTACTACGAAACAAGGGATATCAAAACGCTCACCTTTGTCATCTTTCTCAAATATCCGTAACAATGGGTTAATTGCACTCAATTTAAAAGAAGATGACGAACTAATTTCTGTTAAGCTGACAGATGGAACGAAAAATATTATTATTGGCACCAAAAATGGTATCCTTATCCGTTTTATCGAGACAGATGTAAGATCCATGGGAAGAACTGCGACTGGTGTTAAAGGAATTGCGATAGAAGATGACGATGAAGTTGTTGGTATGGACATTTTAGAAGATGACTCAAATGTTCTCATTGTTACAAAAAAAGGTTATGGTAAGCGAACGCCAGCGATAGAATATCGCAGTCAAAGTCGTGGGGGGAAAGGTTTAAAAACTTGTAATATTACAGATAAGAATGGAACTGTTGTAGCGGTTAAAGCTGTGTCAGGCACTGAGGATATTATGATTATTACAGCTGGCGGAGTACTTATTCGCATGGATGTAGGTGACATATCACAGATGGGCCGAAACACTCAAGGTGTTAGACTTATTCGTCTTGATGAATCTGATGAAAATGAATTTGTAGCAACAGTTGCTAAAGTACAAAAAGAAGTTGAAGATGAATATGATGGAGAAGATGAAGAATTAAATGCTAATGAGGAATAATGCTAAGGTTCACTTTAAGGTGTTTTGTATTTGAAGAAATCAAATATCTATACAACACTGTAGCTCGTTATAGCTCTTCCGTTTGTTAATATTGATAATGCTAATGCTTCATCTAGCTGAGCTAACTTTGTTAAAAGTTACAAAGTTTATGATAAAAGCCTTAATTAAAGAGGGTGACTGAAAAGATCTGACAGTACGCTTTATATGCTGTATATAGAGGTTTTTAACCTCAATCGTTTATACAAGATAGCGAAGTTGTAGAGTCAGATGCTTATTTTCGGTCACCCTTTCTGTATATTTTTGGAAATTAAAAAGTAATAGGAGGGATATGCATGAAGGTATCCATTGATCAATTACAGGAAGGGTGTATTCTTTCTGATGATGTCAAGTCGATTTCAAATAGACCTATTATGGCAAAAGGTACGGTTTTAAATGAAGAATTATTAAACATTTTACATATTTTTTTAGTTGATGATGTGAAAGTCGAAACATCTCTAGTAAGTGGTGAATTATTTAAACCAACTAAGCGAAATGGGGAAAAGATAGAAGAGAAAGAAGAAAAATTCCAAACTTTTATTGATCACTATTTACAAGTAGTGCAGTATTATAAAAAAATGTTTATTAGCTGGCAAGCAGGTTCACCAGTTGATATTGGTGATATAAGAAAGCAACTACTACCATTGCTAGAAAGGTTCTTAGAAAATCCATCAGCTATTTTTGTGCTACTACGTCATAGTACAAAAGAAGATTATTTATATCATCATGGAGTAACCGTTAGTTTATTAGCTGGCTTTTTAGGTAAACAGTTACAATATAGCCAAGGAGATTGGATACAAATTGCATTAGCAGGCTTTTTATGTGACTGTGGTATGGCAAAGATAAATCCTAAAATACTTAAAAAACAATCTTCTCTAACTGAGGAAGAAAGATTAGAAATAAACAAACATCCTGAATACAGCTATAAAATGGTTGAAAAAATTGGCGTGCTAAAAAAAGGTGTTAAGGAAGCGGTGCTTCAGCATCATATTAGAGATGATGGAACAGGTTACCCTAAAGGAATGCTTAAAGGAATACTGCACCCTTTTAGTAAAATAGTTGCAGTAGCAGATGTATATCATGCAATGACATCTGAACGTGAATATAAAGCGAAACAATCTCCATTTGTGGTCATGGATTTGATTATTCAAGATAGTTTTGGAAAATTAGATACAAATGTTGTACATGCGTTAACAAAAGTAGTTACGAATTATGCTAACGGTCAAAAGGTAAAGCTATCAAATGGCCATACAGGAAAAATAGTTTTTGTTGAAGAAAAAAACCCTACTCGACCGATGGTCAGTTTATTTAAAACTAATGAAATCATTCATTTAAAAGATTATAGAGACGTCTATATTGAAGAAATCGTGTAGAAGACTACTTTCGATTTATGATGTTTCTTTAAATTAACAACTAATGTACATAGCTAGTATTTGAGCCAACATTACTAAACTTCATTTTTGTTATTGTTATTTATTAATTGGCTGCTTTGCATGATTATTGTTTTTTCGTACTAAGAAATCAATACATATACACTAAAGCTTCTAGGCATCTTTTCTTAGATATACTCTTTTGGTTGTTATAATTTTGTAAATATAACAATAAAACTTATGGAAAGAGCAATATGAATAGAAAGAGTTAGTTGTTTTATTATTATGAAAATTACTTACTACCTTGCGTTCATGCACTTTCCCTGCTATACTAATCAAGGTCAACAAGTTGTCAAAGAAAGTCGTGTTTTTTTTGCAAAAAACATTGACGAATGATAGATAACTATGTTAATATATAAAGGTCGCTTCAAAAGACGACATTAAAGTTCTTTGAAAACTAAACAAAACAAAAGCGTCAACGTTAATTTTTTTGAACAAATGAGCAATCAAACTTTATTGGAGAGTTTGATCCTGGCTCAGGACGAACGCTGGCGGCGTGCCTAA